>NZ_BAAGZJ010000034.1:0-72845 GCF_054778635.1 Nocardiopsis nanhaiensis | reverse complement strand
GACGGGGACCCGGAGCCAGCCCAACCCCCTTCCTGGAGTCACGGTCACCCTCGTTTTTGACTCCAACTAGGGGGTTCACCACACACCCACCTCAACCCAACCCGCCCCGGTGTTTCGCGCTGCCCACAGTGACCGGCCGCGACACCCTCAACCGGTGTGCTCCGGTGCAGTGGCCCACCGGCCGCAGGCCGCGCTGTTCGGGGTCCGCCGCCCAGAATGACCGGCCGCGACACCCGACCCGTCAACGCTCCGGCGCAGGGGCAGGAATCGGCCGCCAGGCCGAGGGGTCGGGCGAAGCCCGAGGGGTTCGACCGAAGGCCGTGTTGGTCCCGCTCGGACCTCGACCACCCTTCCCCCTTTCCCGATAGCCGCCAACCCGCCGTCGTAGCGGAGCGGGTCAAGGTGGAGCGCCGTTGACGCGCGAAGCGCTCGATGGCGACGACCTTGAGGCGCGCAGCGGAGACGGCCACAATCGGGCGGCGGGAAAGGAGGACACCCCAGCCAACAGGGGCACCCCCACCAGAGAGGACACCTCAAGCCACAAGGGCAGCGGCAAAGGCAACCCCCACCAGAGCAGGCAACCCCAACTCCCCAGGGCAACCTCACCAGGCCTTCCAGAAGTCATCTGAGCTCCATGTGGGACGCCTCGAGAGTGGGGTACCCCCAGAATGGGACGCCCCGAGAAGTGGACATTTCCGCATCCAGCAGAGCCGCGGGCTATCCGACCCGCACTGGCCAGTAGCAGCGCTCTCGGCCGTGCCGGAACGCCGCCTCCGCGGGAAAAGACGTTGTGGACTTCGTGGGTACTCGGACACAGTGGCCCAGGCACAGACCTGATCGTCCTTAAGGGACCCTCACAGGAGGAGGAAGACCATGTCCACCCTTCGGGTGACCGCCGAGCGGCTCATGATCCACCCGCACCCCGACGCCGACGCGTTGGAGCTCGCGCAGGTCGGTCTGTTCCACGCGGTCGTCCCGAAAGGGGCCTACCGAACCGGTGAATGGGCGGTCTACATCCCCGAGAACGCCGTGCTGCCGGGCGAGCTCATCGAAGAGCTGGGCCTGACCGGAAAGCTCGGGGGCTCCAAGCGCAACCGGGTCAAGCCGATCCGGCTGCGCGGTGAGATGTCTCAGGGCATCGTCTGCCGACCCCCGAAGCTCGACGGCCGCGATCTCGCCGCCGACCACGAGGCCGGTACGGACTTCGCCGGTGACCTCGGGATCACCAAGTGGGTTCCGGAGGTCCCGCTGCACATGAGCGGCGAACTCACCCCCGCCCCCGACCTGCTCAGGTGGATCGAGGTGGAGAACGTCAAGCGCTACCCCGACGTGTTCGAGCAGGGGGAGCCGGTCGTGGCCACGGAGAAGATCCACGGCACAGCCTGCCTGTACACCCTGGTCACCGAGACGGGGGAGGGGTTCGTCTCCTCCAAGGGCCAGGGCGCCAAGGGCCTCGGTCTGGTGCACTCGGCGGACAACCTGTACTGGAAGGCGGTGGACGCACACGGCGTCGCCAAGGCCGCGCGCATGATCGCGGAGCGCTTCGGCGCCTCGCGGGTGGGCGTTTTCGGGGAGGTGTTCGGCTCGGGCGTGCAGGACCTGAAGTACGGCGAGACCGGACGCAGTGAACGGCCCGGCTACGCGGTGTTCGATGTGCGCCTCGACGTCGAGGGCGCCTCCCGGTGGATCGACGCCGCGGACCTGCCCGATCTCCTGGCGGAGACGGGTCTGCCCGCGATGCCGCAGCTGTATGAGGGCCCCTACGACGAGGCCGCGCTGTTCACGGCCGCGGAGGGCAGGGAGGCCTGGAGCGGGGCCTCCCTGCACCTGCGCGAGGGCGTGGTCGTCCGCCCCGCGTACGAGCGGTTCTCTCGGGTCCTGGTCGGACGGGCTATCGCCAAGTTCGTCTCGGACGCCTACCTCACCCGCAAGGGCGGCACGGAGTACGAATAGCGCCGCGAGTCATCGCTGGCCACGCGTGTCCGATCCCGCTGCCGCCCTCACCGGGCCTTCGCCTCGGTGGGGGCGGCAGCGGCCGTGGCCGGTATGCCCGTCACCGGTTCGTCGGTGACCAGGAAGGGGTCGAGGACCCCCGGGGCGGCCACGGCGGCGAACCGGGTGGACTCGTCGGCGGCGATGTCGGGTGCCTCGTACCCCCCGGCCCCGGCCGAGGTCATGGCCGACACACTCCGGAGGCCCAGCCAGCGCCACAGCACCGGCTCGGAGACCTGGCCCCCGCGGATCCGGTTCTCGTCGCGGTTGACCTCGCGGGTCCTGAAGAGCCCCAGCCGCGTCCGCAGCAGGGTGCCCTTCGTGCCGGGCACCCGGGCCAGCTGGAAGTTCCAGTACTCGGTCAGGAAGCTGACCGCCATCCCGGCCGCGCCGAGGACGCCCAGCGCGGCCACGCCCGCCAGGGCGGCCCACACCCAGTGGAGGCTCCACAGGTCGAGGAGGTTCAGGATCCGGCCGAAGGGATCGATCCCGAACACGGAACCAACCGCGAAGACGCCCCAGAGCAGGCCGACGGCGGGGACGTCGGCCCACACGTTGAACATGTTGTACACGAACCACCCGGGCCGGAACCCGGCCAGCACCCGGACCTGTCCGGTGTGCCCGTCCGGGGTCTTCTCGGCTCCGGCGGCCTCTCCATCCCTCTCGGCCTCTCCATCCCTCTCGGGCTCCCCGGCCCTTGGCGGCTGAGCGGAGGAACCGAACAGCAGGACTCGCCGCAGGCTCTGCGCCGCCTCTTTGGACACCGCGTCCAGCTCGAAGGCCGACTCGCCGGCGGCCGCCTGCTGTCCCGCGCCGATGTTGACCACGCGCAGGCCCAGGAGCCGGTGCCAGAGTTTGGCGTCCAGGTCCACGCTGCGGATCCGGTCCCTGCGCACCGAACGGTGGTTGCGGCCGAACACACCGGTCCGCAGCTCCACGTGCTCCCCGGTTACCCGGTAGCGGGTGAACACCCAGCGCAGCGCGTCACCCGTCGCGCCCAGCACCCCGAAGACCGCGACGGCCAGCAGCGGCCACAGGGTTCCGACCCCGAAGCCCTGCTCGAAGACCCACACCGCGATCACCATCGGGGCGAGTGAAAGCAGAGTCCACGCACCGTCGGCCCAGACCATCCGGATGCTCACAACCGGGACCAGGGGGCGCTGCCCGTGCCCCCAGTGCCCGTCCCCGGGCCCTCCGGGATGGTTCCCTCCGTGCCTTTCTCCACCGGGCTCATGTGGCATCACCGGGGGTCCGCTGGGTGATGCCGCGCAGGTTCTCTGCCACTTCGGCGGCCACCTCGTGGTTGAGCCCGCCGATCTCGATGGCGCCCCGGGACGAGGCCGTGGTGACCCGGCGTGGACAGCCCCAAGAGCTGCTCCTCGCGCAGGGCGCTCAACCAGGGGGCGCTCGGGCGCAAGTCGAAGGCGGGCGCCAAACCCTGGCTGCTCGGGATGGGCGGGGCCGGGCTGTTCGGCGCCGGACTCTTCCCCGGGGACCCGCTCAGCGGCTACCCGCCTGGCACCCCGGACCACATCGTCTACACCCCGCCGGGGATCGCGCACGACGCACTGTCGATGCTCTTCTTCCTGGGGATCCCCTTGGCTTGCGCCGCCTTCACCGTCTGGTCGCTCCGGACCCGCACGTGGGTGCTGGCCGCCTACTCCGTCCTCAGCGCGATCGGGTTCCTCACCTTCTTTTTCATCGCGAGCGAGGGCTTCATCCAGACACCCGGCTTCGTCGAGTGGGGCGGGCTCAACCAGCGAATCTCGATCGGCACCGGCCTCGCCTGGACCACGGTGGTCGCCCTCGTCCTGAACTCGCTGACCCGGCCCCGGGAGAGCCGGTCACGGCAGGACGCCGTGCATGCCGGGGCCAGCGCGCCCACACGGTCATGAGCCCTATCCCCTGAGCACTGACTCTTGGGCCCTGTCTGCGGCCGCCCCGGCTCAGGGTGTGGACGGCCACGACAACCAGGCCGCCGGGTTGGCCCCCAGGATCGCGGCCAGTACCCCGTCCCCGAGTTCGGCGCGCACCCGGGGCAGGAAGCGGGTCGGCAGGTAGTCCAGCCCCGGCATGCCGCCGTAGGCCCGGTACCGGGTGCGCCTGGCCACGTCACCGCCGAGGAGGAGGCGGTCCGGGCCGACCTTCCCCACGGTGCGGACCAGGCAGTCCAGTACCGCCGAATCGGACAGAGTCCGGTGCCGGGCCATGCCGTCGTAGCCCAGGTAGCAGCCGGTGGCGCACAGTTCCGCGTGCAGCACCGGGTCCGGGTTGCGGTCGGCGTGCGCGAGCGCGACCGACGAGGCCGGCACCCCCCACGAATCCAGGATCTCCAGGACCTCGAAGGCCGCGCTGCCGTGCTCCAGGTGCACCATGACGGGCGCGCCCGTCATCCGGTGGGCCGCGGCCACCGCCGCCAAGACCCGGTGCTCGAAGGGGGAGACCGACCAGTAGCCGACACCCGCCTTGAGGAGCCCGGCGCGTACGGGGGAGCCCCCCGAACCCGTTCCGGCCCCGACCTCCGTGCCTGAGCCCGCTTCCGCCGCCTCCTCGGTGAGGTCTCGGAGGAAGAGTTCCACCAGCCCCTCCTCCGTGAGCGCGAGCAGAGGGTCGCCCTCCCGGTAGTGCCCCTGCCGGTGACAGCCGGTGGTGGCGACGACGTTCAGGCCGCTCGTCTCCGCCACACGCGCACTGGCGGCCGGGTCCCGGCCGAGGCCGAGCGGGGTGGCTTCCACCAGAGCATCGATCCCGGCGGCACCGAGCATCGCCGCTTCGGCCCCGCTCGCCTCCTCGTCGTCCAGCTCGTCGCCGGGCAGGAGCGGACTCACCTGGAACAGGTGCTCGTGGTAGTCGGTCCGGCCGAGCCGCTGCGGCGGGATGTCCCCGAGCACCGTCCGGACGAACGCACCGGACCTCCCGGCCGTGGCAGTCCTCCTCACGGGCGTCACCGGACGCCCTCCGCCAGCTCGGACAGGCGGGAGACGTCCTCCTGGCTGATGCCCAGGTCGAAGACCTCGGCGATCGCCTGCGACCAGCCGTGCACGAAGTAGCGCCAGCCGTCCACGGAGTGCGCCCCGCCAGCCCGGGCCTGGTGCAGGAAGTCGAGTTCGCCGCGGTAGTTGATCTCCCACGCGATCGCACTGTCGGGGAACCGTGCCCGGTCCGAGATCGGAGAGCCCGGCAGGTCCTTGCCCATGCCGGTGGCGTTGACGACGAGGCTGCCCGGGGGCAGTCCACTCAACAGGTCGTCGGCCGGGCCGTCGACCACCACCGGTTCCAGGACCACCGGTTCCGGCCCGGGACCGCCGGGTGCCGCCTCGGCGAGGACCGTGCCCAGGGAGTCGAGCGGGCCCCGGTCCAGGGACGTAGCCACGATACGCGCCGGCCGGTCCGGGCGGTTGGCCAGGTACCAGGCGATGGCGGTGCCGGCTCCGCCGGAGCCGAGGACGAGCACGTCGCCCCCGGTGTCGGCGAAATGCGTCGGGGAGAGGAACTCCTCCAGGGACAAACCGGCGGTCAGCGGGTCCTTGGCGTGGCCCAGGAGTCGCCCGCCGCGCTTGGACACCGCCGACACCTCGCCGCACAGCCGCCCGAACCGGTCCACTTCGTCGAACAGGTCTCCGGCCGCCCGGTAGACCCCCGTCTTGTGGCTGGTGACGAGTGCTCCCGCGTACCGCTGGTCGTCGCGCAACAGCTCGACGGTCTTTCGGTAGTCCCCGTCCGGGGCGTCGAGCGGAAGGTCATGGCCGACCAGGTGCGCGCCGGGAAGCCCGAGGGCCTCGGCCCACAGCGGGAACACCCGTTGGATCGACGAACCGGCCGTGCTCACACCGATGAACCCCAGGGCGCTTCCTGGCTGGTCACTCATACACTCCTGCCTTCCCCGGTCTGTGGTGGCTCCGGCGCTCTGCGCTCTGGTCCCTCGTGTGCCGGTGCCGGTACGAGGCCCGGTGGTGTCCGGCCGTCGAGGACCGCCAGGACGTTGTGTACCGAACCCGCGCCCATCCGGTCGATCGCCTCCACCGTCTGCGCGCCCGAGTGGGGGGTGACGACCACGCGGTCGGCGAGGTCGGCGGCGAGGAGCGGAGACGGGTCCGCGTGTCCCTCGTGCGTGCCGTGTTCCGAGGCCAGGGTGTCCGCCGCGTACCCGGCCAGGGTCCCGGAGCGCAGCGCTGCGGCGACGGCTTCCTCGTCGACCGCGTCCGCCCGGGCCGTGTTCACCAGGAACAGCCCGGGTCGCGCGGAGTCCAGCCACGCGGCGCTGGCCACCCGCTCTCCGCCGGGGACGTGCAGGGTGACGGCGTCGCAGTTGGCAGCCAGGCCTTCGAGGGACGCGGGTTCGGCGCCGTACTCGCGCAGAACCGCGTCGGGTACGGCGGGGTCGTGGGCCAGGACCGTGCAGCCGAACCCGCGCACCCTGGCGGCGGCGGACCTCCCGATCCGGCCGAAGCCCGCGATGCCCAGGGTGAGGCTCCCCAGTTCCCGCCCGGGACGGGGTCGCCAGTGGCCCGCGCGCACGTCGCGGTCGCCCGCGGCGACCCCGCGCAGGGACGCCAGCAGCAGCCCGACGGCCAGGTCGGCGACGGCGGCGGAATTGGCCCCGGGCGTGTTGGCGACCGGGATCCCGAGTGCGTCGGCGGCCGCGCGGTCCACGTTGTCGACACCCACCCCGTGGCGGGCGAGCACACGGAGCCGCTTCGCGTGGCGCAGGTGCTCCGCCGTCACCGGTGCGGTACCGCAGATCCACGCCTTGGCCTCCTGCAACAACGGGGCCAGCGCCGCCATCGCGTGGCCCGTGGGGCCGTGCACCACCCGCAGCCCCGCACGCTCCAACTCCCCGACGAGGTCGGAGCTGCCGCGGCCGAACGACCGCGACGTGACGAGCACGTTCCCACGGGTCCCATCGCTCACGGGTGCCTCCTCTCGAACCAGGGCTCCAGCGCCGCGTAGGCGTCCTGGAAGGCTGAGTGCCGTTCGCGGAGGGTGCCGTGCCGCTCCGCGTCCGGTTCGAACTCGGCGGTGACCTCGGACAGGGAGCGCGCGGCGGACAGGTCGTCCAGGAGCCCCGTTCCGACGGCCGCGGTGACGGCGGCGCCGAGGCTGTTGGCCCCCTCCACGATCGACCGGCGCCGGACCGTGGTGCCCCAGGTGTCGGCGAGGATCCGCAGCCAGGCGTCGCTCAGTGCGCCGCCGCCGATCGCGTCCACGCGGTCCACCCGGCGGCCGGCGTCGGCGAACGCGTCCAGGCAGGTCGCGAGGTTGAACGCCACCCCCTCGAGGACCGCGCGGGTCAGGTGGGTGCGGTCGTGGTGCCGGGCCAAACCGACGAAGGCACCCCGGGCCAGGGCGTTCCAGTGCGGGGAGCGCTCTCCCATGAGATGGGGCAGGAAGTACAGGCCCGCGGTGTCGGCGGGGTCGGCCGCGCCCACGAGGCGGTCGATGCCCTCGCCTCCCGGGCCGCCGGGGAGCAGCAGTTCACCGATCCATTCCAGGGACGCCCCGCCCGCCTGCATCGTGGCCGTGGGCACGTAGTGGCCGGGGACGACGTGGTCGAAGGTCATGCTCCGGCGCATCGGATCGTGCAGGGGTTTCTCGGCCGACATGGAGATCCACGACGACGAACCGAGGTAGGTGTAGGCGCCGTCGCCCGGGCCGATCACCCCCGTGCCCAGCGCGGCCAGGGGCCCGTCCCCGCCGCCGACCACCACGGGGGTGCCGACGGCGAGCCCGGTCTCCGCCGCCGCGGACGCGGTGACCCCGCCCGCGACGGTGGTGGAGGGCACGATCGGCGGGAACAGGCCCGGGTCCACACCGGAGGCCTGCAGGACCTCGGCCGACCACGCGCCGGTGCCCTGGTCGTAGGCGTTGGTGCTGGAGGCGTCGGAGGGGTCGGTGACCAGTTCCCCGGTGAGCCGGTGCACCACGAAGTCCTTGGCCAGGCACACGTGTGCGATGCGGCGGTACGATTCCGGCTCGTGTGCGCGCAGCCACAGCAGCTTGGCGAGCGTGTAGGTGGGGTGCAGGCGGTGCCCGAGATGCCGGTAGGCGCGGTCGGCGCCGAGCCGGCCCTCGAGTTCGGCTGCTTCGTCCACGCTCCGGTGGTCGGCCCAGATCAGGGCCGGCCGGACCGGTTCGTGGGCGGAGTCGAGCACCACGGCCCCCATCATCTGGCCGCTGAAGCCGACGGCCCGCACCGACGCGGGGCTGGTTCCGGTCGTGGCCAGGAGCGAGCGCGTCGCCGCGCACACGGCCGCCCACCAGTCCTGCGGGTGCTGTTCGGCCACCCCGCCGTCGGCGTAGTGCGCGGGGTAGTGCTCTGTCGCCGAGGTGACGAGTCGGCCGTCGTCGTGGTGCAGTGAGGCCTTGTTGCCGGTGGTTCCCAGGTCGTGCGCGATGATCATGCGACTCCTCAGGGGGTGGGGAGGTGGCGGTGCGGGTTCAGGGTGAGTACGGCAGGAACTCGTGGGTACCCGGCCCGCCGGAACCGCCCCGGGCACGGACCACGCGGCGCCCCATCCCGTGGGTGAGGACCCATTCGTAGTCGTGTCCGGCGTCGCCCGGGTAGACCGCGAGGAAGCGGTACGGCTCGTCGCCGACGTTCACACTGCGGTGTGCCCACCCCGGGGGGATGTAGCCGATGACCCCCTCGGCCATGTCGACCCAGGCGCTCTCCCGTCCGTCGTGCATCAGCAGCCCGCCCACGCCGGACAGGCCCACGTAGATCTCACCGCGTGCCCTCGTGTGCTGGTGGCCCTTGGTCATGTGCAGCTCGCCGCCGACGGCGCCCGGGTGGATGGTGGTGATGGACTGGGGCAGCTCCCCGGCCAGTTCGGGCACGGGTGAGGACGCGACCTCGTAGACCACGGGATCCCCCGCCTCGACCGCCGCAGACCAGGCCTCAGCGTCGGCGAAGAGCCCTTCGAGCGCCGACATCCTGCGGGTCAGCACCGGCCCCCGGGGTTCGAGGGCCGCGCGGTCGGCGGTGGCGGTGATCCCCATCGGCGGGACGGGCCGGGCGGTGAACTCAGGCATCGGTACTTCCTCCCTGTTCGGACGCGTCCTGTGCGCGCGGTTTCCTGGACGGGGTGCGGCGGCGGTACGACTGCAGCTGGTCCATGGCGACGGCTACGAGGATCAGCACGCCGATCGCGATCTGGAGGTAGAAGGGGTCGATCCCGAGGAGGGTCCCGCCGTTGTTGAGGATCCCGACGATGAGTGCGCCGAGGAACGCCCCCAGCGCGGTCCCCCGTGCCCCGAACAGGCTGGCGCCGCCGATCACGCAGGCCGCGATAGCACTGAGTTCGTAGGTCGTGCCGGCCGTGGGGACCCCGTTGGCGAGGCGGGAGGCGAGCAGGATCCCGGCGACCCCGGCGAGCAGTCCCGACGCTGTGAACACGCTGATCTGAACCGCGCGTACCGGGACACCGGACAGGCGCGCCGCCTCCTCGTTGGCGCCGACCGCGTACACGTAGCGCCCCCACACCGTGCGGCGGAGGGCGAACGTGACCGCCAGCAGCACGATGAGGGTGATCCAGATCAGGTTGGACAGGCCGAGGAACGTGCTGTTGGCGATCGCTACGAATTCGGGCGGGAGCGGCTGGATGGTGCGTCCGCCCGAGATCAGCAGAGTGAGCCCGCGCGCGATGCCCATGAAGCCCAGCGTCACGATGAAGGCGGGGATGCGCACCACCGAGACCAGCAGGCCGCTCGTGGCGCCCACCGCCGCGCTGGCCAGCAGCGCCAACAGGATCGCGACGGCCACGGGGAGGGCGCCCGAGGTCTCGTACACGGCGGTGGCCGCGATCACGCCGGACAGGCCCACCACGGATCCGACGGAGAGGTCGATCCCCCGGGTGAGGATCACCAGTAGCTGCCCCATCGCGATGATCGCGTAGATGGAGACCTGGCGGCCGAGGTTGTCGAGGTTGGTGAGGGTGAGGAAGGAGTCCGTGGTCAGGGCGAGCGCCACGACGAGGACGATCAGCACGGGGATACCGTTGACGCCCCGGCCGAGCATCTGCCGTGCGGTCAGGACGTCCTCGGAACGGGACCCCGCCCGGTCCCCGTCCTGGCTGACCGCTTCCTTGCCGGAATCAGTGGTCATGGGGTCGCTCCTTCTCGTCCGATCGGGGCTTCCCGGTGCCGTCGGCCCTCTCGGGGGTGCCGACGGACCTTTCGGGGGTGCCGCCGGCGCCGTCGGTACCCGCGGTGTCGAGGCTGGCGTGGCGGGCGATCTCGGCCTCGGAGGTGTCGGCTGCCCGGAGGTCGGCGGTGAGGCGCCCGCCCCGCATGACCGTGATGCGGTCGCAGAGGCCGAGCAGCTCCGGCAGGTAGGAGGAGACGACCAGGACCGCCATTCCCCGTTCAGCTAGGCCGGCGACGAGCTGGTAGATCTCCGCTTTAGCACCCACGTCGACGCCCTTGGTGGGCTCGTCCAGGAGGAGGACGCGGGCGTCCAGGGCGAGCCAGCGGGCGAGCAGCATGCGCTGCTGGTTTCCGCCAGACAGCGATGACGCCGGGTCGTCCAGGTCGCGGTACCGCAGTCCGAGGCCCTCGATAGCGGCGTCGGCGTGTCGGCGCGTCCACGACGGCGACACGTAGCCCCAGCGGGACCCCCGCGTGTAGCTGGCGATGGCGATGTTCTCCCGGATGGAGAGCCCCGGCAGGAGGCCGGACTCCTTGCGGTCCTCCGTGAGCATGCCGATGCCGTGTGCCGCCGCAGCTCTGGGGGAGTTCCTCGGCACCTCGGCGCCGTCGACCAGTACCGCACCTCCTTGGACGGCGTCGGCGCCGAAGACGGCCTGGAGTAGTTCGGTCCGCCCGGCCCCCACCAGACCGGCCAGGCCCACGATCTCCCCGGAGTTCACCGTGAGGTCCACGGGGTCGGGGAAGGCGGGTGCGGTCAGGCCGCGCACCTCCAGCCGCGGCGTGCTGCCGGGGGAGCGCGGGTCGGGGTAGAGGGCGTCGACCGACCGGCCCACCATCGCCTCCACCAGACTGCCCGGGGTGAACTCGGAGATCGGTCGTGTGGTGACGTGTGAGCCGTCGCGCAGCACCGTGACGGTGTCGCCCACCTCGAACATCTCCTCGATGCGGTGCGTGATGTAGAGGACCGCGATGCCCTGGGCGGACAGTGCGCGGACGTGTTCCAAGAGCACGGCGGTCTCGGAGTCCGACAGCGCGGTGGTGGGTTCGTCGAAGACCACCAGGCGGGCCTCGTCCCCGAGGACCCTGGCGATCTCCACGAGCTGCCTGGTCGCCATGGGCAGGTCACCCACGACGCTTTCGGCCGACAGGTCGGCCAGACCGACGCGGGCCAGCAGTTCCCGGGCCAGACGGGCCCGGCCCCGTCGGTCGACCAGGCCGAAGACCGACGGAAACCGTCCCATCAGCAGGTTGTCCTGGACACTGAGCTGCGGCAGGAGGCTGAGCTCTTGGTAGACCGCTCCGACACCGGCCTCGCGCAGCCTGGCGGGCGTGGGGTGGTGGCCGATCGCCTCGCCGTCCACTGCGTACGTGCCTTGGTCCCGGGGCTCGGCGCCGGTGAGCAGCCGGATCAGGGTCGACTTGCCCGCCCCGTTCTCGCCAGCGACACAGCGGACCTCGCCGGGTGGGAGGCGCAGGTCGACCCGGTCGAGGGCGCGCACCGGGCCGTAGGACTTGCTGAGGCCCACGGCCTCGACGACGGGTGCCCCGCCCCCTGCCGACGCCGTTTCCGCCGAGGACCGCGGCGGGCCGGGCCGCTGTGGTCGCTCACTCATCGCCACCCGCTATCCGGTCGTGGTGGGCGGGTCGAGCAGGACCTGCAGGTCGTCGTCGTCGATGTTGTCGATGTCGACGACGACCGCCCCCGGGTCGAGTTGGACCGGGGCGATGCGGTCGGAGGCGGTCATAGCGGCCTCCACCACGCCCTGGTAGCCGAAGAAGACGGGGTTCTGCACGATGAGCGCGTCGATGCTGCCGTCCCGGACCGCCTCCACCTCGGCGGGGTCGGAGTCGAACGCGACCACGGAGACCTCGTCGGAACCGAACTCGTCCACCGCGCGGGCGGCGCCGGTCCCGGAGGTGTTGTTGTCCGCGAACACACCGGCCAGGTCGGGGTTGGAGTTGAGGGCGTCCGCCACATCGGTGACGGCGGTGTTGATGTCGTTCTCGTTCACCAGGGTCTGCGTGATCTCGGCGTCCGGGCAGTCGCTGGCCAGGCCCTGCTCGAAACCCTCGAAGCGGTCGATGAGTACCTGCTGGCCGGACGCGCCGGACTCGTGCAGGACCTGTCCGTCCTCCTCACCGCGCTCGCCGAGCAGGTCGCACATGCGCTCGCCGGCCTGCTCGCCGGCCTTGATGTTGTCGGTGCCGATGAACCCGTCGTGATCGGTCTCCACGGCGTTGTCCGCGATGATCACCGGAATCCCGGCGTCGCGGGCGCGGTCGATGGTGCTGTCGAGGGCCGTGGAGGAATTGGGTGCCAGCACGATCGCGTCGACCCCCCGGGTGATCGAGTCCTCGAGCATGCTCACCTGCTCCTCGATGTCGGCCTCGGACGTGGGGCCGGTGAGGTGGACGTCCACGCCGAAGTCCTCTCCGGCCTGTTCCGCCCCGGCGAGCATCGACTGCCAGAAGTCGGAGTCGGTGGCCTTGACGAGGACGTCGACACGGAGTCCGGCGGCCTCGGACCCGGCGGCCTCCTCCGTGGCGGCGCCGCCGAAGACGGCCCGGCCGCCGATGACGCCGATGGCGAGGGCGAGTACCACGGCGAGTCCGGCGAGGGTTGGGGAAACGTTCCTGGGGCGTCTCATGGGTCGATCACTCCCGTTCGGGTGTGCCATCGCCCTGTGTGTTGCCCCCCGTCTGCGATGGCGCGGAGATTTCCGGGGAGTGTAATCCTGTAATGACAAGTGACGCAAGTCTCATCGGAGAAGCTTCCGCCACCCCGCCCCCGCCAGACGGCCCGGGGGCGGGGCACCCTCCGGGGCAGCGGGAGCCTGGGCGGAGCTCAGTCCTCGTCGGTGACGATCATGAGCGGGCGCGGCGGGGACCCCGGATCTGAAATACGGGTCAGCTCGACCTCCATGCGGCTGCGGTCGCCCCGGTGGAAGGCCACGAAGCTCTCCACGGGCCGCCCTTCGGCGTTCACGCTCAGGCTCCTCAGCACGAGCACCGGGGAACCCGCCCGCACCCCCAGGTCCGAGGCGAGCGAAGGGCTGGCCACGGACGCCTCGATCGTGCGGCGTCCGCGTGCCAGGCGCACCCCGTAGGACTGCTCCAGGAGCCGGTACAGCGACTGTTCCGCGAGGTCCTCGTCCACCAGCCCAGGGGCGATCTCCTCGGGCAGGTCGGTCACCGTCAGCACCCAGGGGACGTCGTCGACGAACCGCAGGCGCTCGATGTGCACCACCGGGTGCCCCACCTCGACCCCGAGCTCGGCGGCGACCCGGCTGTCGGCTCGGCGGGACTCCAGGCTCCGCACCTCGCTGCGCAGGTGCGAACCGCGCGCCTCGGCGTCCTCGAACAGGCCGGTCAGCGACTGGGCCAGGCCCTCGTTCACTTTGGGCCCGGCCACGAAGGTGCCCCGCCCTTTGAGCCGCTCGATCACGCCCGCGTACTCCAGTTCGGTGAGCGCCTGGCGCACCACCGTGCGGGAGACGTCGTAGGTGAGGCACAGCTCGTGGTCTCCCGGGAGCCGTGCCCCGGCCCTGAGCCCGCGGCGCTCGATGTCGGCCAGCAGGATCTGTTTGAGCTGGTGGTAGTACGGCATCGGCGACGTACGGTCGATGGTCATCATGTAATGAGAGGATAACCAGCCGCCCGTCGGTCGGCGCGATCGGTTGAGGTCACGCCCCAGGAGTCTGGACGCGTAGGCGCCCGGGGGTGACGGTGGCCGGTTCGGGCATGCGGAGCGGTCCGGCGCCCGGGGTGAGGCGGCCAGCGATCGGCGCCCTGCGGGCACCGGTGCAGGACGGCACGGAGCCGGCGAGTCCGTGCCAGCTGAGGAAGCCGATCAGCGCGAACAGGTAGGCCTCCTTGGCGTCGCTGTCCATCCCGAGGTCTTCAGAGGTGCCCAGCCGCGCGGGGCCGAGCCGGTCGGCCAGCCGCTCCATCAGCACGGGGTTGTGGGCGCCGCCTCCGGAGGCGAGGACCTCGGCCACACGGAGGGGGCGCAGCGCGTCCGCGACGGTGGCGGCGGTGACCTCCACCAGGGTGGCGAGCAGGTCCGCGCCCGAGAGGTCCGTGCCCAGGGTCTTGCCGCTGCCGCGCAGGGCGGCGTCGAGGTGGTCGGGGCCGAACAGCTCCAGTCCGGTGGTCTTGGGCGGGGGCAGCTGGTAGTAGGGCTCGGCGAGCAGGTATTCCAGCAGCGCGGGGTCGGGGCGGCCGGCCCCGGCGAGCGCGCCGCCCGCGTCGAAGTTCTCCCGGCCATCCGTGACTAGGCGCATCGCGGCGTCCATGAGGGCGTTGGCCGGGCCGGTGTCGAATGCCTGGGGCGGGCTCCCCTCGCGCGCGACCGTGACGTTGGCGATCCCGCCGAGGTTGAGCGCCGCGGTGGGTTCCGTGTGCCCACCGAGCAGCAGCAGGTCCAGCGTGCTCGCCAGCGGGGCGCCCTGACCTCCGGCGGCCACGTCGGCCACCCTCAGGTCCGACACCACGGGAAGGCCGGTGGCCTCGGCGATCCACGCGGGCTGGCCGAGCTGGAGAGTCCCGTGCACCGTGCCGCCTTCGGCCCAGTGGAAGAGGGTCTGCCCGTGCGTGGCGACCAGGTCGGCCCGCCCGTCGGTGAACTCCTCGATCCCGCTTCGGGCCGCCTCCCCGAACTCCTGACCGATGCGCGTGTCCAGCTGGCACACGGCCTCCATCGTGGTCCGGGCCGGTGGCAGCGCCTCCCGGATCTGCCGGAGCAGGGGCGCGGAGTAGGGGCGGGTGAGGTGGCCCAGCGGAGTGAGCCGCACCAGGTCGCCGTCCAGCTCCATGCGGGCGGCGGCGACGTCGATCCCGTCCGCCGAGGTACCGGAGGAAACACCGATGACGATCATGCGGCTCCTAAGCCAGGGGTGGTGCGTGTGAGGTGTCGACCGGGGGTCGGCACCCGACGTTACCCGCCGGGAACCCGCAGGGCATCACCGGTATGCCGTGTGCGACGGCAGCGTCCCCCGGCTCCGGCCGAGGGATCACTGGACGGTGGCGAGGGCCGCCCTGGCGGGTCAGCGCCGTCGGCGGCTCGACCGGGTCCCGTACCCGGCCATGTGCACGGCCAGGAAGGCCAGTCCGGCGAGAGCCGTAGTCGTGGGGGTAACGAAACCCTCGATGCTCTGGCCGAGGAGCTCCAGGAGAAGGGCGATTCCGAACAGGACCGCCGCGGTGATCGCGAACACGGTGCCTCCGGGGGGTTGGTCGGCACTGCGGTTGGAGTTGCGGTCTACCCGGAAGCCGCCCGGGTAACCGGATTCCCGGGCGGCGCCCCCGTGGTCCTACCGTGCTCAGCTCAGGTGGTGCACCTCCTGCAGCCCGTACACGGGGGTGGGGATGTCCTCGTGGCGGGCCTTGAGCTGGAGCGCGAGGTACAGCGAGTAGTGCCGTGACTGGTGCAGGTTGCCCCCGTGGAACCAGAGCCCTTCCTGCCGGGTGGGTTTCCACATGTTGCGCTGCTCGCCCTCCCACGGGCCGGGGTCCTTGGCCGTGTCCGAACCGAGGCCCCACACCTTCCCGACCCGGTCGGCGACCTCCTGGCTGATCAAGTCGGCGGCCCATCCGTTCATCGACCCGTAGCCTGTCGCGTACACCACGAGGTCGGCCGGGAGCTCCGTGCCGTCCTCGAGAACCACGGAGTCCTCGGTCAGCTCACGGACCTGGCCGTGCGCGAGCTTCACGTCCCCGTCGGCGACGAGGTCGGCGGCGCCCACATCGATGTAGTAGCCCGACCCTCGGCGCAGGTACTTCATGAACAGCCCGGACTCGTCGTCGCCCCAGTCGAGCCGGAACCCGGCCCTCGCCAGGCGTTCGTAGAAGTCCCGGTCGCGCTCCTTGATCGCGGCGTAGATCGGCTGCTGGAACGTGTGCATGATCCGGTACGGAAGTGATGCGAAGGTGAGGTCGGCCTTGTGCGTCGTCATGCCCGCGGCCAGGGCGCGCTCGGAGTAGAGGTCGCCTAGCCCGAGGTCCATCAGGGAGTCGGAGCGCACGATGTGCGTGGACGAGCGCTGCACCATCGTCACGTCGGCGCCGTTCTCCCACAGTGCACCGCAGATGTCGAAGGCCGAGTTGTTCGACCCGACGACCACGGCCCTGCGGCCCCGGTAGGCGTCCGGGCCGGGGTGCTCGGAGCTGTGGTGCTGCTCCCCGCCGAACCGGTCCTGTCCCGGGAGCTCGGGCACGTTGGGTTTGCCGGACATGCCGGTGGCGAGCACCAGGTGCTTGGGACGCAGCGTGAGCTCCTCGCCGTCCCGGTCGACGACGACGGTCCACTCGCCGCTCTCCTCGTCGTAGGCGGCGCTCTCACAGGTGGTGGAGGACCAGTAGTTGACCTCCATGACCTTGGTGTACATCTCCAGCCAGTCCGCGATCTTGTCCTTGGGGGCGAACACGGGCCAGTTGCGCGGGAAGTCCAGGTAGGGGAGGTGGTCGTACCAGACGGGGTCGTGCAGGCAGAGTGACTTGTACCGGTTGCGCCACTGGTCGCCGGGCCGGGCGTGGCGGTCGACCACCACGTACGGGACGCCGAGCTGGGTGAGCCGGGCCCCGAGCGCGATCCCGCCCTGGCCGCCGCCGACCACCACCACGTAGGGCTGGCGGCTGCGGCCCATCTCCTCGACTTCGGCTTCGCGGGCCTCGGCCCAGGTCACCCGGTCGCTGCGGGCACCGTGCACCGTACCCAGCGGGCGCGATGCGCCCGCGGACTCCTCGTGTCCCTTGAGCTCGTAGAGGGTCGTGAGGAGGGTGAACGCGCCCTCCTCGGTCAGGCGCAGGTGCCCGCGCCCGCGGCCGACCGCGGTCTCGAAGCCGATCCAGGCCTCGACCACCCCGTCGCTCTCGGTCGGTTCCTCCTCGGTGTGGAAGCCCGACGGGTCCGCGGTATCGAGGACGGAGGCCAGCAGGTCCGCCACGCCTTCGGGCCCCTCGACGGTCCGCAGGTTCCAGGTGAACGCGACCAGGTCGCGCCAGAAGCTCGTGGCGGCGAACATCCCCGCCGCCCGTCGGGTGTCGCGCGCGGTGAGCGCGGCCTCGAAGTCCGCGAGCCACGCGTCGACGCGTCGCTGGGGAGTGGACAGTCCAGACGAGTCCGCCTCGGATTCGGTGAAGAGTGTCATGGGACAGCCTCCTTGGCGTAATGTGACTGTCATCACAGGACAAATCGGTGCGCGGCGCACAGAGTTGCGGATGATTGCACGGGGCGGCCGCACGGAGTGGTGGACCCCCGGGTGTCGGCGCATTCGCGCACCCCAGGACGGACTGCGCGAGGACGGTGAGTCGTGAGAGGCTTCAACGCGATCGCTCCCGGCACCGACCTGCCCGCCCACGCCCGGTCCCTGCACCGGACCCGCAGCGCGGTCATCGGCGGGGACCGGCCCCCCGAACACCCGCGCACCCTCGTTGCCCGCTCCTGGTCGCGGGTGCTGGAGATGGGCGTCGACCCCGACGGCGCCAACCCCCGGCTCGTTCTCCCCCTCGACCAGATCGAGCGGCGGCGCCGAGAGTCCCCGCTGGCACCGGTGGTGGACGAGTTGCGCCGGATGCTCGCCGACGTCGCGGAGGCCTCACAGTGCCTCATGGTGATCACCGACGCCGACGGCGTCATCCTCTGGCGGGACGGCGCCACCCGGATCCGGATGCGTGCAGACAGCCTCGGCTTCGGGGAGGGGGCCTCCTGGACGGAGCGAGCGGTGGGCACCAACGCGATCGGTACCGCAATAGCCGAAGCCCAGCCGGTGGAGCTGTTCGCCGCCGAGCACTTCGAGAAGGGGCAGCTCCCCTGGTACTGCACCGCTGCGCCGATCCACGACCCCCGGACCGGGGCGATGCTCGGTGTCGTCGATGTCAGTGGTCCGGCGCTGACCCTGCACCCGCTGGTCGGCGCGCTCGTCGCGAGCGCCGTGCGCCTGGCCGAGATGCGCCTGGCCCGCTACCACGAGCAGAGCCTCGAGCGGCTGCGCGCGTCCGCGGGCCCGAGGGTAGCGGGCGCTTCCGGGCCCCTGTTGCTCGTCGACGAGGACGGTTGGGTGGCGCACAGTGCGGGGCTCGCCGCCCGGGAGCGTGTCGCCGCTCCGGTGGAGGACCGGGCGCTCACCGTGCCCGGCCTGGGGGTGTGCCTGCCGGAGCCGGTCCGGGGAGGCTGGTTGGTACGCCCGTGCGGTGACACGACCACGGTGGCGCTGAGGCTGGACCTGTCCGGGCCGCCCGCGCTCGAGGTCACCGGCGGGAGCGCCCCTTGGCGGAGCCCGCTGAGCACCAGGCACGCCGAGATCCTGCTGTCGCTGTACCTGGCGGGGCCGGCCGGCCTGAGCGCGTCGGCCCTGAGCCGGGCGCTTCACGGGGACGGGGACCACGTCGTCAGTACCAGGGCGGAGGTCTCCCGGCTGCGCAGGGCCGTGGGGTCGGTGGTGGCGTCGCGGCCCTACCGGATCGAGGACGGGGTCCGCCTCACCGTGGACACGGGCGGCGCCGAGCGCTTGGACGACTGCGCGTTCGTCCGCACCAGTGCCAGCCACGGAGTGCGTGCCCTCCTCCCGCCCTGAGGAGCCGAGCCCGCCGGTCCTGCAGGGCGGTTGCCGGGTCCAGGAACGTGTGTGCCTGCCGGGTCCGAAGGTGCGCGTTCGGCGTTGCCGCGTGCCGCTGCGGCCCGTACGGATCTAGTGTGGCGGTGATCAAACCCGTGGTCATGGCCGCAGTTTGCATGTTCATACATTTACGTGCATACTTTTTGCATGTCCAAGGTGCTCACTTCCCTGCCTGTCGGTGAACGTGTCGGAATCGCCTTCTCCGGAGGCCTCGACACGTCCGTAGCGGTCGCGTGGATGCGCGAGAAGGGCGCGGTCCCCTGCGCTTATACCGCCGACATCGGCCAGTACGACGAACCCGACATCGCCTCGGTGCCCGGTCGTGCCACCGACTACGGGGCGGAGTTCGGCCGCCTTGTCGACTGCCGTGAGGCCCTGGTGGAGGAAGGGCTCGCCGCTCTCGCCTGCGGAGCGTTCCACATCCGCTCCGGCGGCCGCGTGTACTTCAACACCACCCCGATCGGCCGGGCCGTCACCGGCACCCTGCTGGTGCGGGCCATGCTCGAGGACGGCGTCCAGATCTGGGGTGACGGCTCCACCTACAAGGGCAACGACATCGAGCGGTTCTACCGCTACGGACTGCTCGCCAACCCCTCCCTGCGCATCTACAAGCCGTGGCTGGACGCCGAGTTCGTCACTGAGCTCGGCGGCCGCAAGGAGATGTCGGAGTGGCTGGTCGCACGGGACCTGCCCTACCGGGACAGCACCGAGAAGGCCTACTCCACCGACGCCAACATCTGGGGCGCCACACACGAGGCCAAGGCACTCGAGCACCTCGACACCGGCATCGAGATCGTCGACCCCATCATGGGCGTGCGGTTCTGGGACCCCGAGGTCGAGGTCGCCACCGAGGACGTGACGATCGGCTTCGAGAAGGGCCGTCCGGTCAGCCTCAACGGCAAGTCCTTCGCCACCTCCGTCGAGCTGGTCCTCGAGGCCAACGCGATCGGCGGCCGCCACGGCATGGGCATGTCCGACCAGATCGAGAACCGGGTCATCGAGGCCAAGAGCCGCGGTATCTACGAGGCCCCGGGTATGGCGCTGCTGTTCGCCGCCTACGAGCGGCTGGTCAACGCCATCCACAACGAGGACACCCTCGCCACCTACCACAACGAGGGACGCCGCCTCGGCCGGCTCATGTACGAGGGGCGCTGGCTGGAGCCGCAGGCCCTGATGCAGCGCGAGGCCCTGCAGCGCTGGGTGGGCACCGCGGTCACCGGCGAGGTGACCCTCCGCCTGCGGCGAGGGGACGACTACTCGATCATGGACACCACCGGCCCGGCGTTCAGCTACCACCCGGACAAGCTGTCCATGGAGCGCACCGAGGACTCCGCGTTCGGTCCGAGCGACCGCATCGGCCAGCTGACCATGCGCAACCTCGACATCGCCGACTCCCGCGCCAAGCTGGAGGAGTACTCCGCCCTGGGCATGGTCGGCGACTCGCACCCGACGTCGATCGGCGCCGCCCAGGCCGCCTCGACCGGCTTGATCGGCGCGATGCCCGAGGGCGGTGCCGAGACGATCGCCTCCCGCGGCCAGGGCTCCGAGGACGACCTGCTCGACTACGCGGCCATCGAGGCCGGCACCGACTGATCCGGCATAGGAATCGGGCGGCCCGCCGCCCACCGCTTCCGTCCGCCCCGCCCGGTCCACAGAGCGGGGCGGACGTGTGTCCGGGGCCGGGGCCGAGCTGGCTGGTCAGGCGGGAGCGGCCGCCTCGATCGCACCCCACGTGAGGCTCTCCAAGTGGGGCCCGAGCACCCTGCCTTCGGTGAGGAGGGTCTCGCTAGCCCGGTCGCCCAACTCCGCGCGCAGTTCCCCCTCGTGTTCGCGGATCAACGCGTAGAGGCGCCCCCACCACTCCGGCCCGGCCGGAGGGGGTGGCCGGGGTGGACCTGGGCCTGACGTCCCTGGCGGTGGTCGCCGACTCCGACGGTGGGGTGTGGCAGGTGGCCAACCCCCGCCACCTGGAGGGGGCACTGACCGACCTGCGCCGGGCCTGCCGGAGGGTGTCGCGGCGCCGGGGCCCGGACCGGCGCACCGGGCGCCCTCCCTCGAAGCGGTGGGTCAAGGCCGACCGGGCCCGCAACAGGGTGCACCACCGGGTGGCGAATGTGCGCACTGATGCGCTGCACCACCTGACCACCAGTGTGGCGCGCGAGTACGGCACGGTGGTCATCGAAGACCTGAACGTGGCCGGGATGGTCAAGAACCGGCGTCTGGCCCGTCGCATCTCTGATGCGGGGTTCGGGCAGATCCGCCGCCAGCTGGACTACAAGACCGCCTGGAATGGCGGGCGCCTGGTGGTGGCCGACCGGTGGTTCGCCAGTAGTAAGACCTGCTCGGGGTGCGGGGCGACGAAAGCCAAGTTGCCGCTGCACGTTCGGGTGTTCGACTGCGACGCATGTCCCCTCGTGCTGGATCGGGATGTCAACGCAGCACGCAACCTCGCCGCCCTGGCGGCGCAGGTGGGCAGTACCGTACCGGAGTGGCCGGAGACCGGGGAGCGAGGGCTCCGAAGGCCCGTGGAGCCGACCGTAGGGCCCGCACCACCCGCACCCGCCGCAGGGCGGGTGCGGGGCGGGCCGGTGGCGCAAGACCGCACAAGCGGAAGGAAACGGGACACCGTCGTCAGGACACCCAACCCAGGTTGTGGTGACCCCGTCACGGACCTTTCGTGCACACATGCACGGGATGCTGATGATTGCTTAAGACATCAGCAACGGTACTGCTCATCCCACGCGCGTGCCCACAGGTCCCCGAGCAGAGGGCTGCCGTACTGGGCGCGGAACTGGGCGTCGAAGAGGTCGGGGGTCATCTCCCCGATGTCCGCTGTCTGGGATTCGCCGGTAGCGGGCGGGTGTTCGTTCGACAAGAGCCGACTCCTCGAGATCGGGGGTGGTCCTCGCACCAGAGTCTCGCAGCGGTCCCCAGCCGGGGGATTCCAGGCCGGAGGAGTGCCGTAAGTCCTGGTCATGCGGGTGGAGGCCGGGTCCTTCGGCCCTACACCGGACTAAGTACAAAACTTGACTTACTCCAGAAAACGCGGCAGACTTCGAGGCATGCCAACCCCTTCGGATTTCGAGCAGATGCTGCGCGAGTCCGCCCTGCGGGTGACGAGCCCTCGGTTAGCGGTGCTGACCGCCGTGCACGACCACCCGCACGCGGACACGGAGTCGATCATCGACGTCGTGCGGGGGAACCTCGGCACGGTGTCCAATCAGGCCGTCTACGACGTGCTCAAGGCGCTGACCAGTGCGGGGCTGGTGCGACGCATCCAGCCACAGGGCACCGTGGCCCGTTACGAGACGCGGGTCGGGGACAACCACCACCACGTCGTGTGCCGGTCCTGCGGTGCCATAGCCGACGTCGAGTGCGCCGTCGGCCACGCACCCTGCCTGACAGCGTCCCACGGCCACGGCTTCGCGATCGATGAAGCCGAAGTCGTCTATTGGGGCGAGTGCGCCGAGTGCTTCAGCGCACACAGCCCCTGAAACAGCAAGTTCACCCCTTCCCTAAGGAAGTCGATGTCTGAGAACAACGACGTAGTCGCGCCCACACCCGCGGAGAACCAGGGCGGCGGCTGCCCGGTCGCGCACGGTGCCCGGGCCCCGCACCCGACCGCCGGCGGTGGCAACCGCGGCTGGTGGCCGAATCAGCTCAACCTGAAGATCCTGGCCAAGAACACCCCCGTGTCGAACCCGCTGGGCAAGGACTTCGACTACGCGAAGGCCTTCGAGGCCCTTGACCTGGACGCCGTGAAGGCGGACATCGCCGAGGTCCTGACCACCTCCCAGGACTGGTGGCCGGCCGACTTCGGGCACTACGGCCCGCTCATGATCCGCATGGCCTGGCACAGCGCGGGCACCTACCGCTCGCACGACGGCCGTGGCGGCGGCAGCGCCGGCCAGCAGCGGTTCGCGCCGCTGAACAGCTGGCCGGACAACGTCAACCTGGACAAGGCCCGCCGCCTGCTGTGGCCGGTCAAGAAGAAGTACGGCCAGAACATCTCCTGGGCCGACCTCTATATCCTCACCGGCAACGTCGCGCTCGAGTCGATGGGTCTCAAGACCTTCGGCTTCGGCGGTGGCCGCGAGGACGTGTGGGAGCCGGACGAGGACGTCTACTGGGGTCCCGAGACCGGCTGGCTCGACGACGAGCGCTACACCGGCGACCGTGACCTCGAGAAGCCGCTGGCCGCCGTCCAGATGGGCCTCATCTACGTCAACCCTGAGGGCCCGAACGGCAACCCGGACCCGATGGCCGCCGCTCGCGACATCCGCGAGACCTTCGGCCGCATGGGGATGAACGACGAGGAGACGGTCGCCCTCATCGCCGGCGGTCACACCTTCGGCAAGACCCACGGCGCCGCCCCGGACGACAACCTCGAGGCCGACCCCGAAGAGGCCGGTTTGGAGATGCAGGGCCTGGGCTGGAAGAACCAGCACGGTGCCGGCAAGGCGGGCGACACCATCACCTCGGGTCTCGAGGTCACCTGGACCACCACGCCCGCGCAGTGGGGCCAGGGCTTCTGGAAGAACCTGTTCGAGTACGAGTACGAGCTCACCAAGAGCCCGGCCGGCGCGAACCAGTGGGTCGCCAAGGACGCCGAGGAGATCATCCCCGACGCCCACGACGCCACCAAGAAACACAAGCCGACCATGCTCACCACGGACCTGTCGCTGCGCGTCGACCCGGTCTACGAGCCGATCTCGCGCCGCTTCTACGAGGACCCCGAGGCCTTCGCCGACGCGTTCGCCCGCGCCTGGTACAAGCTGACCCACCGCGACATGGGCCCGAAGGCGCGCTACCTCGGCCCGGAGGTCCCCGAGGAGACGCTGATCTGGCAGGACCCGCTGCCCGCCCAGGAGGGCGAGGTCATCGGTGACGCCGAGATCGCCGAGCTGAAGACGAAGATCGCCGAGTCCGGTCTGTCCGTCGCCCAGCTCGTGTCCACCGCGTGGGCCTCTGCGTCGAGCTACCGCGACAGCGACAAGCGCGGCGGCGCCAACGGCGCCCGCATCCGCCTGGAGCCGCAGATCGACTGGGAGGTCAACAACCCGGCCGAGCTGCGCGGCGCCCTCGCCAAGCTGGAAGGCGTCGTGGAGGCGTTCAACGCCTCCTCCGCCAAGAAGGCCTCCCTCGCGGACGTGATCGTGCTCGCCGGCGGTGTCGGTGTCGAGCAGGCCGCCAAGGCGGCCGGCCAGGACGTCACCGTCCCGTTCACCCCGGGCCGCGTGGACGCCACGGCCGAGCAGACGGACGCCGAGTCGTTCGCCTACCTCGAGCCGGTCGCCGACGGCTTCCGCAACTACTACGGCAAGCAGAACCGCCTGCCCGCCGAGTACCTGCTGCTCGACAAGGCGAACCTGATGGGTCTGAGCGCGCCGGAGACCACCGTCCTGGTGGGCGGCCTGCGCGTGCTGGGCGCCAACTACGACAACTCCGACGTGGGTGTGCTCACCGACAAGCCGGGCACGTTGACGAACGACTTCTTCGCCAACCTGCTCGACTTCGGCACCAACTGGGCGCCGACCGGTGAGACCTCCGCGACGTCGCAGACGTTCGAGGCAAAGGACGACTCCGGTGCGGTCAAGTGGACCGGCAGCCGCGTCGACCTGGTGTTCGGCTCCAACTCCGAGCTGCGCGCCGTGGCCGAGGTGTACGCCTCCGACGACGCCAAGGAGAAGTTCGTCCAGGACTTCGTCGCGGCGTGGACCAAGGTCATGAACGCCGACCGGTTCGAGATCGCCTAAGGTCGCGTTCGTGTGCCCTCCTCCATGAGCGGCACCCGGATCCGGAACCGGCCCGACCGCCTCGGTCGGGCCGGTTTCCGTTGGGGCGGCTCTCCGGCACAGCGGACGGAGTGGGCTGGTTCACCCGCCTCCGCGACAGGACGCGTCAGGCCACTTCGGGCCCTGGGGTAGTGTCCTGGCGCGAACGGCCGGTACTGTCATGCGGCGAACCGTGCTCGCCGCGGGCAGCAGCCAAGGTGGCGGCCGTTCGCTCCTGTGTGAGAACTGTGCAGACGCGGGTGGCGTTGGTCTCGCTACCGCGAATCGGGTTGAACCCGAAGATAACGAAGTGGTATCGATAAGAGATATGCGTGTCGATCAGACCCCCGTGAGCCGCCCAGCGTCGGTGCCGACCGCCCCCGCCCCGGCAACGAGCTGGATCGATTTTGCCCGGGTCGTCGCGGCCGCGGCCGTCGTGATCGTCCATACGATCTCGCCGCTGGTGAGCACCGCCTACGCGGACCTCAACACCCCGCCCTGGTGGGTCGCGAACGTCCTGGACTCCGCGCTGCGGTGGTGCGTGGCGGTGTTCGTGATGCTCAGCGGGGCCTTGCTGCTGCGCCCGCGGGACGAGAACACCGGGGACTTCTACCGCAAGCGGTGGGCCAAGATCGGCGTGCCCCTGGTGGTGTGGACCGCCGGCTACCTGCTCTGGATGCGGTGGCGCGACGACATCAGCCTCGCCGACGCCGCCGGTCAGGCCGCTTCGGGATCGCCCTCGATCCACCTGTACTTCCTGTACATCATCGCTGGCCTGTATCTGTTCACACCGTTCCTGCGGACGGTGGTGGCCCACACGTCGCGCTCCGGGCTCTGGTGGTTCGTCGGAGTGTCGCTGGCTGTGGGCGTCACCGACCAGATCCTCGCCATGGTCGACGGTGCGGGCGGCGTGACCGCCGTGACGCAGTTCGTGCCCTTCCTCGGCTTCTACATGCTCGGGTACCTGCTGCTGCACAGCGAGCCGAACCCTCGGGCGACCCGCTTCGGCGCCGTCTCCTTCACCGTAGGAGTCACCGTCATCGCGGTGGGCGCGTGGGTGGCGACCATGGTGCAGGGGGAATGGGGGACCGGCGGCGAGTACGTGTACGACTTCCTGTCCCCGCCGATGGTGCTCGCGGGTGTGGGCGCCTTCCTGCTGCTGCGCGCCGGGGGACTGCGCCTGGCGGAGGCCACCGGACCCGTGGCGGTCAGGGCGACCAAGGCCGTCGGTGCGCTGTCCGGACTGAGCTTCGGCGTCTACCTCGTACACGTCATGGTCCTGAACACACTGCGCGACATCGGCGGCACCTTCGAGGGCACCCAGGCATTGATGGCGGCGAGCGGCTACGCGATCGCGACCGCTGCCATCAGCCTCCTCTTGGTGGCCGTCGCACAGCGGATCCCGCTGCTGCGCGCGACGGTCTGACCGTGCTCCCTCGCTGAACAGGCACCCGCTCCTGTGACGCCCCCACCGCCTGCTGGCCGGTGGGGGCGCCCGGCCGCAGACCGTGGTGCCGGTTCCCGCCGTTCGGGCAGGTCAAAAACGGGGCGACCCCAGTGTCCGCACCCGGCTACCATGAGCCCCATGTGCAGCCCGATCGCCTTCACGGAGCTCCGCCGCCTCTAGCGGCGGCGCCCGATCCCACCTCAGCGTCCTGCCGCCAGAACCGTGTCAGCGGGCGGCTACTGAATGCTGCCCGGAACATCTCTTCCGAGCGGTAGACACCTTTGTCTTTCACATCGAAACACCAAGATTCCCGGCGTGACGCCGGCTCCGCGCGGCCCTGGGTCGCGCTGACGTTCCTGTCGATGCTGCAGTTCGTGATCGCCATCGACGTCACCGTCGTCAACATCGCGCTGCCGTCGATCGGAGCGGACCTCGGGGTCCACACCCGGCAGCTGACGTGGGTCGTGGTCGCCTACACCATCACCGGAGGCGGCCTCCTCATGCTGGGAGGGCGCCTCGCCGACCTGTTCGGCCGACGGCGGGTCCTGATCGCCGGCACCTGGATCTTCGGCGGGGCCTCCCTGCTCGCGGGGCTCGCCCCGACCTTCGAGTGGCTCGTGGCCGCACGCCTGCTCCAGGGCGTCGGTGAGGCGCTGATCCTGCCCGCCGCGATGGCGAGCATCATCGTGCTCTTCCCGGAGGGCCCGCGCAGGTCCAAGGCGCTGGGCATCTGGGCGGCGGTGGCCAGCAGCGGGCTCGTCGTCGGGTTCGTGATGTCCGGGGTCATCACCGAGCTCTTCGGGTGGCGCTGGATCTTCCTGGTGACCGTTCCGTTCATCGCGATCGCACTCGTCGGGGTCCTAGCCGTCGTCCCGGCGGCCCACCGCCCCTCCCGGGTCCCGCTCGACGTCGCGGGCTCCCTGCTGCTCACCGCGGCGCCCCTGCTGTTCGTCTTCGGTGTCGTCGAGGCGGGAGAGGGCAGCGGTACCGGCATCGGCACGCTGCCGCTCGTGGCACTGGTCGCCGCAGTGGCCGCGGCGGTGCTGCTCGTCGTCGTGGAGCGCCGCGCCGCCGACCCGATGGTCCCGCTCGGCTTCCTCCGGAACTCGGGACGGCTGTCCGCCAACGCCGCGACCGCGTGCCTGAGCGCGGCGCTGTCGACCTCGTTCCTGCTGTTCACGCTGTACCTCCAGGACCGGATCGGCCTCTCACCCCTCCAAGCAGGGCTGATGCTGCTGCCGCTGGCGATCGCGCTCATCGCGGTGGTGACCTTCGTGCCACGCGTGATGGAGAAGGCCGGGCCCGCCGTCGTCGCGCGCACGGGGATCACGTCGACGGCCCTCGGCATCCTCTACTTCGCGACGACCGCCTGGTTCGGCGCCTCAGCGCCGACCTTGATTCCGGCGATGCTGCTCATCGCGGTGGGTATGGGCTTCGGCCTGGTCGGGCTCCAGTACGCGGCGGTGTCCGGGGTGACCGAGGAGAACGCCGGCATCGCATCGGGCATCCAGCGCGCCTCCGACCAGCTCGGCGGTGCGGTCGGCGTGGCGCTCTACATCGGCCTCGGGTTCTCCCCGCTGATGGCCCGCTTCGGGGACCCGTTCATCACCGCGAGTCTCATGGCCACCACGGGACTCGTCCTGGCCGGACTACTCACCCGAGGGATCGGCCGCGCCGAAACGGCGGATGACGAGGCCGAGGACGCTACCGCCTGACCGACGGCCACCCACGCGGTGCGGAGGCGCCTTGGCCCAAAGCCCGGTACCTCCGCACCGTGTTCGATCCGGGCGCGGTCGGTGAGTTCCTGGACCGGGCCGGTCCTGGCCTCCGTGAAGGAACGCCGTCCCCGGTACCGGCGCAGCGGTCTGTAGGAGCGACCGAGTGGCCAGAGCCAGCCGTTCGGCGTTTTCCGGATCGAGTGTGTCCAGGGTGAGTGGCAAGGACCTGCCGCGGTCGATCGCGGTGAGCGGCGAGTCCGGAGGATGGTCGATGAAGCGGTGGACGGGGGAGACGGACTTCTCGACGGGGCTGGCGGCGAGTGCCGAGAGCGCGCGTATCGTCACGCCGATCGCCGCGGGGAGGACGCTGGTGTCACCGCTCTTGGTGAAGCCGGGGTGGTAGAGCACGTAGCGGACCGGATTGTCGGGTCGAGCGGCGAACGCCACCCCGAGGAGGTCGTTCGCGCGCCCGGCCTGGAGCTGCGCGGTGACCATGCCGTAGCCGTGTTCGAGCTGGAGATCATCCCAGTGGATGCGCCCCTTCCGCACGCCCACGCCGGCGACGTTGACGATGACGGGGGTCTCGCTCCGCCGCAGCAGGGGGCTGAGCTCGTGGCTGAGGACGTAGCGGCTCAGGTAGTAAAGGGCGAACACCTGCTCGAAGCCCTCTGCGGTGACCGTCCTCTTCGGCGCCTGACGGTTGGCGAACAGGGCGAGCGCGTCGACGGCGTCGTGGCGCGCGGCGATCCGGCGGATTGCGGAGCGGGTTTCGCCGATGCTGGCCAAATCGACCCGGATGAATTCGATCCGGCCCGCGGCACCGGTCCGCTCGGCCTCGCTGAGGAGCCGACCGCCCTTGTCGGGGTTGCTGCCGAGCACGATGACGGTATCGCCGCGCCGGACCCGCGCCAATGCGAGCGCTCGACCCATACCGTCCGTTCCTCCGCTGACGACGATGACGGGCGGGCGGTCCGCGCTGCTGGACTTCGGGGCTTCCGGGCTCATGCTGCTCCTCGTTACTGTCGGTACGGAGCACCATCTTCGATAACGAGAAGCCAGCGGGGAAGAAGGCAGTTTGATGTCCGGTACGCACACGAATGTGCCCTTCATCGCCGGTACGCCCTTGAAGGGCCCGGTCCCCGCCGACGAGTACGAGCGGTGCCCGGTGACTGACTTGCTCCGGCGGATCGGTGACAAGTGGACGATCCTGGTGATCGTGCTGCTCGGCCAGCGCGCACACCGCTTCAACGAGCTCCACCGCGGCATCGAGGCCATCAGCCAACGCATGCTGACCCGTACGCTGCGAGGGCTGGAGGCCGACGGCCTGGTCCACCGGGAGGTATTCCCCACGCTTCCGCCGAGCGTCGAATACAGTCTTACCCCCCTCGGGCGGACGCTGCTCGAACCGCTCTCCGCCCTAGCCGAGTGGGCGGTCGAGCACGGAGCGGAGATCGCCGCCGCCCGAGGGTCCGGCTGACCCGGCCCCTGTTCTGGTCCGGGTGCGTATGACCCACCTGCCCGGAATCCACCGGCTGACCGTCAGGTGGAAGCATCCCGCCAGGCCCGGCGCAGCTGTTCGGCGACGACGCCCACCGCGGGGCTCTGGTGGCGTCGGGGGTGGGTGATGATGTGGACTCGGCAGTCCGGAAGCGGAGGGCCGTCGAGGACCCTCAGCGTGCCGGAGCGGATCTCGGACTCCGCGGTGATCCGCGGCAGCACGGTCCAGCCGAGACCGACGTCGACGCATCGTTTGATGGCCTCCACGCTGCCGAACCGCGACCGGCGTCCGGGTGCCTCCCCGGTGGCGGAGAGCTGGTCGGCGACGCCGTCGCTGTAGCCGCACCCCTCTTCGATCAGCAGAGCGTCCCGGCGCGTCAGCTGTGCCCACGTCCCCGTACCCTCGGTCCCGGTGCTCCCTCCTTCGGCGCCCCCTCTTGGGGTGCCTTGGTCGAGGAAGACCAGGGGTTCGGTGCCGGCCGGCTCGATCGTCAGCTCCGTGGGCGGTTCCCGGGGCTCCATCGACAGGGCGAGGTCCACCGTTCCCCGGCGCACCGAATCGAGGGCATCGTCGATGCCGCCCGGGGTGACCCATACCTGGACCGCGGGCTCCGCCCGGCGGACAGCGCTGATGATCGCCGGAAGCCGGTACGTGCACAGGGATTCGGGGGCCATGAGGCGTACGGTGCCTGACGGGCGGCCGCTGCCGCAGGCGGCCGCCCGCAGCCGCCCCTCCGCTGAGAGGACCTCTTCTGCGCGCGGGACGAGCCGGGCGCCGACGTCGGTGACGGCCACCCCGGTGGGGAGGCGGTCCAGCAGACAGCCGTCCAGCTGCCGTTCCAGCTTCTGCACGTGGCTGGTGACCGTGGACTGCGTGTAGCCGAGTTCCGACGCGGCGTCGGTGAAACTGCCCAGACGCGCGACCGCGAGGAAACTGCGCAGGAGCCGGGTGTCCACGGTGCCTCCAAACCGCCTGGAGTAGGATCTATTTAGTCTTGCAATGGATTCAATCATGAATCATTGTTTGACGCGATAGCATCCCGGGCCGGACGCTGGACCCGTGAGTGAACAGCGCAGTGAGAACCCGCGACGGACGCCGAGCGCGGACGGAAGGCGGGGCGACAGGCTCGTCGTCCTGCTGGTCGTGACCTTCCTGGCCTTCGTCAACTACGCGGCCCTGCTGTCCGTGGTGCCTCTCTGGGCCTCCGAGGGCGGCGCGGCCAGCGTGGTGGTCGGTGCGACGACGGGTGTGATGATGGCGGCCACGGTGGGCACCCAGCTGGCCATGCCGTGGCTGTTCGCCCTCTTCCGGCTGCGCACGATGATGGTCTTCGGTGCTGTGCTGCTGGGAGCACCCACCCCGCTCTACGCACTTTCCACGGAGGTCGTGCCGATCATGGCGATCACCGTGGTCCGGGGCATCGGCTTCGCCTTCGTCGTCGTGGCCGGGGCCACCCTGGTCGCGGACCTGGCCCCGGAGGGCAGGCTCTCGACCGCGGCCTCCTACTACGGGGCCGCCGCCGCGCTGCCGAACCTCGCCGCGCTGGCCGGAGGGGTGTGGACCGCCCAGACGTGGGGCTTCCCCCTCGTCTTCGGAGCCGCCGGTGCGGCCAGCCTGCTCGGGGCGGTACTGGCGGTCCGCCTGCCCGGGAAGAACCGCGGATCGTTCCACCTGGTGTCGGTGGGCGATATGCGCGCGATCGCCGCGCCGATGCTGTTGTTCCTGGTGACGGCGGGTTCGTTCGGGGCAGCGACTACGTTCCTTCCAGTTTCCGGCCCGGGGGCGGGGGCCGTGGCGCTCGCCCTGCTTGCGGCGTCGGTCGCCCTGGTGGTCGCGCGGCTCGGGGCGGGCGCGATCGGTGACCGGTACGGGCCGGGGCGGCTTCTGACGGCCTCGGTGCTCACCGGAGCCCTCGGAAGCGTCCTCATCGCCGGGTCGCTGGACGGACCGACCTGGGTGCTGCTGCTCGGGGCTGCGCTCCTGGGGGCCGGCTTCGGGGCGTGCCAGAACGAGTCCTTCGTGGTCACCGTCCAGCGGTTGGGGGCGGGACGCGGAGGCACGGCGAGCACCGTCTGGAACATCGCCTATGACGGAGGGCTGGGGCTCGGCGCGGTGGCGCTCGGGTGGGTCATCGGCGGCTTGGGATACGCGGGGGCGTTCGTCGCCATGGCCGCGGTTGCCGCGGCCGTGACGACGCTCTGCTGGATGCCCCGGCTCCCGCGCCTCGCGGGCAGGGCCGCGCGGTAACCGCCCCGAGCCGCCCTTGCCAGGTCAGCGGGGTTGATCTCAGGGAACCCTCGTACTTGTGTGAGGAGTGCACACAGAAGACATGAAAATCTCACTTGTCGACCGCATAAGCCTCTCGTAGGGTTCCTCTTGGTTTCGAGGAAAACGAGGATGCGCGAAGGATGGCGGAAGGGGCGGAGTGCCCTGCTTATGGCAAGTCTGACCAGTTCCCCGGCCATCTCCCAGCTTCGCTTTTCCCGGGCTGTCCATCCGTCGGTCCGATTTCCCGGCCACATGAAGGAAACGGTCCGTATTTCCAACGCCGGGCGAACAGCACGGATGTTCGAGGTCGGCCCTGGAGACCCCGGAGAGGGCCGCCCGGACATCGGCAAGGTACACGGCCACCGACCCGGCCACCGGGTCCGTCGGCGTTCTGCCTGCCCCGCGTGCCCCCGCCCAGGTGATCAACGAGGGGTCCTCCATGTTTGCGACGCCGGTATGGCTGGGATGGCGTTCTGTACGCCACCGGCCGGGAATCGTTCTGGGCGCGACGATCGTCCTGACGATCGCGGCGACGCTCGTGAGCGCGTTCGCCTTCATCTACTACTCCGCTGACCAGCAGGTAGCAACCGTCGAACGGTACGCCGCAGCTCCCGTGGTGGTGGCTTCCGACTACCCTTTCGGCGGGGTACCGATGGAGGTGACCGAGCGCATCGGCCAGTTGCCGGAGGCAGCCGAAACGGTCCCCGAGGTGAACTTCCCCGCTTCCGTGCTCACCCCGGACGGCGACGCGCTCCAGGTGCCGGGAACCCAGAACAGCTTCGGGCACGGCTGGGGCAGCGCCCCCTTGACCCCCTTCGACACCGTCGAGGGCGAACCACCGCGAACGGACACCGACGTCGTCGTCGATCAGGAGGTGGCCGCGACCGGCGGTATCCGGGTCGGAGACCGGGTCCGGGTCCTGGTCCTGGGAACGATCGCCGAGTACGAGGTCTCGGGGATCGCGGCCCCGGCACAGGGCGTCTCCTGGGACTACCAGTCCGCGCTCTTCGTCGAAGACGGCCACGCCTGGGACCTGTGGGAACTGGCCCCTGACCGGGCGAGCGCGATCGGCGTCCTGCCGGCCGACGGGGTCAGTGCGTCGGTCGCCCAGGATGCGGTCGCCGCGGTCCTGGGGGACACCGGGGGAGGTGAGTACCGTGCCCTGGCCGGGGCCGAGCGCGGCGAAGCCGAACAGAACATCTCCGCCCAGGCGGACCAGGCCGCGGCGTCCTCCATTTTCATGCTGCTGGTGTGGACCGCGGTGGTTTCCACGGGTGTGGTCGCCGGCGCCATCGGCCTGGCCGTGCGCGGGCGCGGCAGGGAGATCGCCGTCCTGCGTGCGGTGGGTGCCGCCCCGCGACAGGTACGCCTCATGGTCGCCGGTGAGGCCTTGGTGCTCTCCTTGGCGGCCCTCGTCATGGGTCTTCCCCTGGGCCTGCTCATCGCTGAGGCACTGGCCACGGGCGGTCTGACCCTGGGAGGCGGGTTCAGTCCGGCTTACAGTGTCCATTTCACGCCGGCGGCGGTCCTGGCCACGGTGCTGTTCGTCTTGCTCTCGGCACAGGTCTCAGGGGCGATCGCCGCACGGTACGCCCTGCGGATCCGCCCCTCCGAAGCGCTGGCCGAGTCCACCACCGAAGGGCGCGAGCTCGGCCGCGGCCGCGTCGTCGCCGGCCTCGTCGCCCTGGCTGGCTCGCTCGCGGGCGCCTTCGCCCTGGCCTTCCTCGCCTTGGAGGGCACGAGGGGCGACCTGGCGAACACGGCCACGGTACTTTTGGGCGTGGCGGGGGCGGGTCTGTTGGCACCGTGGCTGTTGCGGGGGACCACGCGCCTGATGCGCCGCCTCAGGGGCGGGCGGCCCAAAGGGCCCGGGCTGGCGCTGGCGAACGTGTCCTTCTACCACCGCAGGTTCGCCAGTGTGGCAGGCTCGCTGCTTCTGGGGCTGACCCTGGTCGGCGCGGCCGGAGCCGCGCAGCTGTACAACAACTGGCTGGCCGGCGATCGCGGGGCCGAGGCCTTCTCCTCCGACTTCATGGTGGTCACCACCGGCGATGACGGCTTCGGCGACGGCTCCCTCGCCGCGGCCGCCGACATCCCCGGTGTGGCTGCCGCCACTTCGCAGGCCGACCTGCCGGTAGAGGTGGACACCGCCGCCCAGGTACCGGAACAGGTGATGGCGACGGTGGTTACGGACGACGCGGACGCGACCGTGGACCTTGCTGTGGCCGAGGGCGGGTTCGCCCCTCAGGAGGCGGGGGCAGCCATGGTCAGCACCTACTTCGCCCAGGCCAACGATCTGAGTGTGGGCGACACCATGACGCTGCACGGACCCGATCCCGAGCTCGCGCAGGAGATGAGGGTGTCAGGCGTCTACGGCGAAGGGTTCCTCGGTCGGCAGGTCACGTTGGGCCCCGCCGCCGCCGAAAGCATCGGCATCGGCCCGGTGTGGTCGGCGGATCTGCACCTCAGCGTCGAGGAGGGGGCCGATACGGTCGCGGTGCGGGACCGGCTGGAGGAGGCCTTCCCCGCACAGTCCGCTACCGGCCTGTTCCACATTCACGACCGCGACGGCATCCGGGACCACTCCATGCAGATGTGGGCGGAGCAGAACACGTTCGGATCGAACGCGGTGATCCTGATCGCTGTGTTCCTCGCCCTGGGAGCAGCGAACTCGATCAGCGTCGCCCAGTTCGACCGCACACGCGAGTTCTCGAGTATGCGGTTGCTGGGGATCAGCGGGCCCCAGACCTACCGGACCGTCGGTTCGGAAGTGGTGCTCACCGTGGGGGTGCTCCTTGGCATGGCGGCGCTCGTGACCGTATGGATCGCCGCGCTCCTCGGACTGGGCTACAGCGGAAGCACCCTGACCGTGCTGCCGCATCTGCTGCCCTACGGCCCGGTCCTCGCCCTGGGCGCCTTGGCGCTGGTGCTCTCCACCTCGGGCGCGCTGGGCGCCGTTCGCAGCGCCCGAGCCAAGTAGCCCCCACCAACCGGAACACACGTGAAAGGCGTCCCTAATGCCGATGTCGAACGAGGGTCCCCGCGTCGGCGGGCGCGCACCCGTCAGTCCTCGCCCCGCTGTGCGCGTCTCGGGGCTTTCGAAGTCCCACGGGCAGGGGTCCGCTGAGGTGGCGGCGCTACGCGACGTGACGGTTGACCTGCCCGCCGCGTCCTTCACCGCGATCATGGGGCCCTCGGGATCCGGTAAGACCACCCTCTTGCAGTGCGCCGCCGGGCTGGCGGAACCCACCAAGGGCAGCGTCACCTTGGGCGAGACCGATATCGCGGGTCTGGACGAGCGGCGCCTGGCCCCCCTCCGCAGGGAGCGGATGGGGTTCGTCTTCCAGGGGTTCAACCTGCTGCCCGCACTCACTGGACGCGAGAACGTGGTGCTTCCCCTGCAACTTGCGGGGCGTGCGGTGGACACCGGGTGGCTGGAGGCCATCCTGGAGCGGACCGGTATGCGCGAGCACATCGACCGCCACCCGCACCAGCTGTCGGGCGGCCAACAGCAGCGCGTCGCCCTGTGCCGGGCATTGATGGCACGGCCCGAGGTCATCTTCGCGGACGAACCCACAGGCGCCCTCGACACCCGCACCGGGCAGGAGATCCTGTCCCTTCTGCGTTCCGCCGTGGACGATCTCGACCAGACGGTGGTGATGGTGACCCATGAACCGACGGCGGCGGTCCACGCCGAACAGGTCCTCTTCCTCCGGGACGGTCGGATCCAGGGCAGTGTGGTACGGCCTACGGTGGCCTCGATCACGGAATTCCTTGCCCGTTCCGAGAGCACACGCTGACCGGACGGTCTAGTCGATCCACCCGTTTTCCCTGGCTATTCGATAGGCGTCCGACCTGTTTCGCGCCCCGAGTTTGACGGTGCAGGAACGCAGGTAGTTCTGGACCGTCCCTTCGGCCAGATGCAGTCTGCGGGCCACGGATTTGACGGGCTCCCCTTTCGAGGACATTTCCATGATGTGTGTTTCGCGCGCTGTGAGCGGACCGGAATCGTGGTTGAGCGCATCGGCCACGATGTTCGGATCAAAGACCTTGACGCCGGAATCCACGCTGCGAATGTTCTGGGCAAGATCGTCCGGTGAGATGTCTTTGCTGATGAAGCCGAGAGCCTTGGTTCGCAGCGCCTGCCGGAGGTTGGCGGGTGTGGCGTAGCTGGTGATGAACAGCGTCCGGCACCGCGGCAGCGCCTCGTTGATCTCTCTCGCGGCGTCGAACCCGCTGATGCCGGGTAGCCGCACATCGAGCACCGCCACGTCCGGTTCCGCTTGCCGTGCCGTCTTCAGGACGTCCTCGCCCCGGTGGCACTCGGCCACCACCCTGATGTCGGATGTCAGGGCGAGTGTTTTCGCCAGCGCCTGGCGCAGGATTGCCAGGTCCTCTGCCAGAAGCACCCGGATTGCGGGCTTTCGATCTGGTTTCGGCATGGGGTTTTCCGTTTTCTTTCTCTGGGGGAAGTTTGAGAGGAGTCTATCTGCTGGCTGTCGGATAGGGGGTGGTCGCGGAGTTCAGGATACTTCCTGGTAATCGTATGACCAGCGAAAATTCCATCCGGGGTGCGGGGTTGGAGTGCGCCGCGGTCGCGTGTGGCTGATATCGGTCACATGATGGAACTGTGGTTGAAATAATGGTAGGAATCTGAAGTGTCCGTTCTTTGTGGGAGACGCGTGGAAGAGAGTCCTTTGAAGTCGGACACGTCGATGGAGCGTTCGATGGATGGACGGCCTGCCGGGCATGGCACTGAGGGTGACTTGCTCCGCACGGCGGGCGTGTTTGCCCTGGTGCTAGTGCTGACCCTGGTGATCGGATGTGCGGTCCTGGCTTGGGCTTCGGCGGGCGGGAACACCGATGCGCTCCTGCTGGCCGTGTCGGCCGCTGCCTTCGCCGTGCTGGCCGGGATCCACACCGTGCAGGTGCGTCGGGCGATCGCGGCCCACCGCCTGGTCGTGTCGTTGTCGCTGCTCGTCCTTCAGGCAGCCCTGGCCGTGGGTCTGCTGGCGCTCGGGGGGTGGCTGTGGCACGGTTCCACCGGCCTGCTGGCCAGTGCCGCACTCCTGGTTCTTCCGGGGCGCTGCGGCAGGTGGACGGCCGGAGCGATCACCGCGGCCGTCGCTCCCTTGGCCGCCCTGATGTCCCTGTCGTGGGAGCAGTGCCTGCACTGGCTGAGCTGCCACATCGTGGTGGTCGGCATCATCTGGTCCCTGGTGTTCTTCGCCCGGTCGATGCGGACGCACGCGCGGAAGGTCCAACGGAGCGAACGGGCCCGCTTCTCGTCGGACATCCACGACATCATGGGGCGGACCATTACCGGAATCACGCTCCAGGGGCAGCTCCTGCACCAGATGAGCTCGGGAAAGCCCGAACTGCAGGGCGAGGTGCGCAACCTGATGACCCTGGCCCGGGGCGCCCGCTCCGAAATGCGCTCCGCCGTCGCCGCGACCTGGTCCACGTCCTTGGCGGAGGAGTTCACCCGGGCGGAGGTGATTCTGCACGACGCCGCCATGGACGTCTCGGCGGAAGTCCAACCCTGTGCCCTGCCCCACGACATTGACCGGGCGCTGGCGCTCACCCTGCGCGAGGCGGTCACCAACATCCTCGTGCACAGCAGCGCGACCGAGGTGCGACTGTCCCTCAGGCGAACCGGCTCCGCCGTGACCATGACAGTGCGCAACGACGGGGCCGCCGAGGGGCCGGTGGAATGGGGCACCGGGTTGGCCGGGATCCACGAGCGCTGCCGGGAGTTCCAGGGTGGGATGAGCGCGGGGTCCACCCCGCGCGGAGCGTTCACGCTGACGTGCCGCATGCGGGTCGCCTAGCTCCTCCGTCCCACGTCCGGGCAGCTCCTCCTCGCCCTCGCTCCGGCGGAGGCATGCCCTATCCTGATACCGAGAACGATGATCGCAGTAATGAGCGGAGCGGGACATGGGCGGCACGAAGTGGACTTCGACCCAGTGGGCGCGGAACGGCGACGTCCGGCTGGCTTACGACACGTTGACCGGCTCCGCCGACGGGGAGCCGCTCCTGCTCATCATGGGTCTGGCGGTCAGTCGGCAGTGGTGGCCCGACGACCTGTGCCAAGCGCTGGGCTGGCAGGGCTTCTCGGTCGCCCGCTACGACCAGCGGGACTCCGGCGAGTCGACCTACCTGCCATCTACCAAGAGCCACCAGCCCTTCAAAGCGTTGCTGGGCAAGCGCGGCGAGGCGTACACGGCCGAGGACACGGCCGACGATGCCGTCGCGGTGATGGACGCCCTCGGGTGGGGGTCCGCGCACCTGGTCGGTGTGTCACTCGGCGGTGCCGTCGCGCAGCGCGTCGCCGTCCGCCACCCGGGCCGGGTCCGTACCCTGACCTCGATCTCGGCGGTCCCCGGCGACGCGGCGGGGCTGGGCACCCTGCGCTACATCCACCTGCCCGGCCTCGTCCGGACCAGCCGGATGCGCCACCCCGACACCAGAGAGGGATCCATCCAGGCCAGCGTCGACATCGCCCGGTTCTGCGCGGCGCCCGGCCACCCCTTCGACGAGCAGGAGGCGCGGGAACGGGCCGAACGCCTCGCCGAGATCGGCGTCGGTGACACCAATGCGCAGAGCCGCCAGATCGGCGCCCAGTGGCACGGCCCGGCGATCAGCACGATCACGGCGCCCACGCTGGTGCTGCACGGCCAGGACGACCCCCTGATCCGGCCGCGCGCCGCAAGCGCGATCGCCTCCCGGGTTCCCGGTGCCCGCCTGGTCACCCTGCCGGGCGTCGGCCACGACATCCCCGCGCGGGTGCGGCACACCGTCGCCGCGCAGATCCGAGCGCTCGCGGACAGTACGACCGGTCTGGCCGAACCGTCGTGACCCCGGCGATAGAAGCGCGTGCCGATCCGGCTAGCTGGGCTCTCGGATTGCGGTGACCAGGTCGTTCGCGGTCTCGGCGAGAGAGTCGAGGGCGTGGCGCAGAGGCCTGCGCGAAGCAGCACCGGCGTTGGTGACGGCCAGGACGCGCCGCGTCGGGGCCGGGTCGCCGTAGAGGGGGATGCGCACCACCGGGTAGCGGTCCGACCAGCGGGCCAGGCGCGACACCAGGCACACCCCGAAGCCGCGGGAGACCAGGGCGGTCCCGGTCTCCCACTCGTTCACGTAGTGGGCGACTTCGGGGGTGAACCCCGCGCTGGCGCAGGCGGTCATGACCAGTTGGTGGTAGGTGGTGCCGAGGCGCGCCACGATCCAGGACTCCGCTGCGGTCTCGGACAGGCGCACTTCCGATCTCCGGGCGAGCGGGTGGTCCAAGGGCACCAGCAGGTCGAGGGGGTCGTCGATCAGGTGAAGCTGGTCGAAGCGGGGGTCGGAGGCGGGGGGTGTGGTGGGGGTGAGCACCACGACGGCAAGGTCGACCGTGCCGGAGAGCACCAGGTCATAGCATTCGGCGGGCTCGGCTTCGATGGCCTGGGTGCGCAGGTGGGGGTAGGCCTCGTTGAGGCTCGCCATGGTGGGCGGAAGCAGCACACCGGCGGCCGTGGAGAAGCCGCACAGGGTCAGTGTTCCGGTGGGCTCCTCCACGTGCTCGGCGAGTTCGGCCCGGGCCCGCTCCCACTGGGCGAAGAGTATGTCGGCATGGGTCAGCAGAGTGCGGGCCCCCGACGTCAGCCGGACCTGGCGCCCGTGGTGGGTGAGCAGCACGACCCCCAGTTCACGGGAGAGCTGCTTGATCTGCTGGGACACGGTCGAAGGGGTGTAGTTCAGCGCCCGCGCCGCCGCGGTCACCGTCCCGTGGTGGTTGATCATGCGCAGCATCTGGAGCCGATGGTCGATCATGTGTCCTCACCGAACGAAATCCTTCAGTAACGTGTGCTATTCAAGCACGGTTGGTCGGATGCATGCTGGGGCCATGAAGCCCCGAGGTCGCCGACCGTTGAACGTGCTGGGGTCGCGGAGCCCCATGCAGCGCATGGCCGTCGCGGGTACCGCGCTGGCCGCCCTCTCCGCCGCCGCCAACATGGTCAGCCCGCTGTACCCGACCTACCAGCAGCTGCTGGGCATGTCCGATCTGACCATGACGGCCCTGTACGCCACCTTCGCCGCCACGGCCCTGCCCGCGCTGCTGCTCTTCGGCCCGGCCGCTGACGCGGTGGGGCGCAGACCCGCTCTGGCGGCCAGTCTCGTCTGCGCCTTCGCGGGAACCCTTCTCTTCGCCCTCGGCGGTGCCACCGGCACCCTGTTCCTGGGGCGAGTGCTGCTGGGCATCGGGCTGGGAACGGGCACCGGCGCCGGCATCGCGATGATGGTGGAGGCCTCGCCCGCACGGCGCCCGATGAGCGGATCGACCCTGGCGACCTTGGCCTTCGTGGGTGGAAGCGGGGCTGGGCCGCTCATGGCGGGCATCGTCGGCCAGTACGCCAAGGACCCGACCACCACGCCCTTCCTCGTCATGCTGGGCCTGCTGGCGACCGTGTACCTGTTGGTGCTCACCCTTGGCCGGGGAACGCCGGTCGTACGGCAGCGCTGGCGACCCACCCGGCCCTCGGTGCCCGCCGCTATGAAGCACAGCTTCGCCATCGCCGCCCTCACGGGCTTTGTGGGGTGGGCGGTCGTCGGCATCTTCTTGGCACTGCTGCCCTCCCTGGTGGACGGCTTCGGGGCGGCGTCCAACCTCGCGGTGTCCGGTGCCGTGGTCGGCGCGCTCCTGACGTGTTCGGCACTCAGCCAGCTGGGCGCCCCGCGGCTGGAGCCACGGGCAGCGCAGACCATCGGTCTGACCGCTTTGGCTATCGGCATGGCGGTGCTGGTCGGCTCCCATCTGCCGTTGTTCTCCGGAGCGCCGGCCCTGGTGATGACGGCGGTGGCGGCCGTGCTCTCCGGTTGCGGACACGGCCTCAGCTACTGGGGAGCCGCGACGGAGGTCGACGCCCTCACACCCGAGGGGTGCCGCGCGGGGGTCACGGCTTCCCTGTACCTGTCCTTCTACGCCGGTGCGGGAGCCCCCGCCGTGGTGGTGGGGCTGCTTTCCCTGGGGACACCGTTGATCAGCGCGATCCTGCTGGTGAGCATGGGCCTCTCGCTCTGCATCATCGTGCTCCTACCGGTTCCCAGCCTGGTGCAGACCCCGGTGCTGAGTCGGCCGGTGCCGCCCCTTCCCCGCAGGGCCGATTCCGTCGGAACCGGCGACCCCGGCACCGGATCGGCGGTGGCGGCCGCCCCCGCTGCGGCCGGGCTCGGCCGCTAGACCGTTCCGCCGGGAAGCTCCTGTTCGAACCAGACCACTTTTCCGTTGGCGCGGGCGCTGCTGCCCCACCGCCGGGCCAGGCGGCTGACCAGGATGAGCCCGCGCCCGCCCTCGTCGGTCTCTGCGGCGTTGCGGATGACGGGACGCTGGTGGTCGTCGTCGAACACCTCGCAGAGGAGGTGATCGTCGTGGAGGAGCCGCAACTCGATCGGGTTCGCGGCGTGCCGGACCGCGTTGGTCACGAGCTCGGTGGCCAGCAGTTCCGTGGTGTCGACGAGTCCGTGCAGGCCCCAGGCGGCCAGGGTCGTGCGCACGATGCGGCGTACCCTGGCCGGAGTGGTGCCCGAAGGTTCCAGGTACCAGTGCGCGACGTTTCCCGAAGCAAGTCCGCGGAACCTCGCCATGAGCAGGGCGACGTCGTCTTCGCGGTCCTCGGTGAGGAGCGAACCCACCAGTTTCTCGCACAGCGCGTCGAGGGGGCCCTGGTTCCCGGACAGGTGGGAGCGGAGTTGGGCCAGGCCGGTGCCGAGGTCCTGGCCGCGCCGTTCCACCAGGCCGTCGGTGCACAGTACGAGGATGTCGCCGTCCCCCATGGCCGTCTCCACGGTTTCGAAGGCGATGCCGCCCAGGCCGATGGGGCCGCCCGCGGGCAGGTCCAGCTGGTCGGTGTGCCCGTCCGCGCGCAGCACCACCGGGGGAACGTGTCCGGCGTTGGCGAGTGTGCACCGGCGGGTGACCGGGTCGTAGACGGCGTAGATACAGGTGGCGAAGTAGGTGTCGCCGAGCTGGTGGGCGAGGTCGTCCAGGTTGCGCAGGACCTGGTCGGGCGGCAGGTCCAGGGCGGCCAGGGTCTGAACCGCGGTTCGGAACTGGCCCATCGCCGCTGCCGAGCCGACACCGTGTCCCATGACGTCGCCGACCACCAGAGCGGTGCGCCCTCCGCGCAGGGGATGGCGTCGAACCAGTCACCACCGATCTTCGCCGTGTGGCTGCTGCTCAGGTAACGGTGGGCGAGCTCGACGCTGCCTAGCCGGTCGGACAGCTGCGGCAACAGGGCCCGCTGCAGCTTGTCGACGATGTCGGCTTCAGCCCGGTAGATGTCGGCGCTGTGTACACCAAGGCCTGCCTGGGAGGCCAGCTGGCGGGCCAGCAAGGTATCGACCTCGTCGAACGGGGGGCGTTCGGCGTCCCGGAGCAGGACCATCGCCCCCAGTACCCGGCCGCGCACCGCGAGCGGCAGGGCCAGCATGGACCGGCCGACCAGCAGCTGTTCCAGGCCCGGTGCCGGGTGGTCGGACGCGAGTTCGGCGGCCTGGGCGTGGTCGACGCGCGTGATGACCAGGGGGTCGCCCGAGGCCAGGGTGCGGCGGACCGGGCTGGAGGGGCTCATGATCTGGACGGAGCCTTCCGGGAACACCAGGTCCCACGTGTCCGTCGCCTCGTGGTGTTCGGTGGCCACCCGGCGCATCGCCGTCTCTGCCGGATCGTCCGCCCCGGGCGCGGCCAGGTCGACACGGTGCGGAGCGAACAGCGCGTCGATCAGGTGGACGGTGGCCACGTCGGTGACGCGGGGGACCGCGACCCGGCTCAGCTCGCGGGCGGTTCGCTCCAGGTCGAAGTGGGCCCCGATGCGGTCGGTGGCGGCGTTGAGGAAGGTCAACGGTGTGCGCATGGCGGCCCTCAGCCCCTGCTCACGAGGGAGCGGGTCCCCGCCGTGATTGATCGGCCGGTCCGTGGTCATCGCTCTCTGCGGCACATGAGGAAGATCTGGATTTCGGGTTCGGCCTGGGTGGTGGCCGGGATGTAGGAGTGGACCTTCTCTTCCTCGATAGTGAGTCCGGCGCGGCCGAGTACAGCGTGGAGGTCGTCGCGCAGGTAACCCGTGACGCGGAGCGGTTGGCCGAGGAACGGGATGACGATGTCGTCCACGTCGGCCTCGACCATAGACAGGCAGAGACGGCCACCCGGGACCAGGGATCTGCGGATGGTCCCCAACATCTCGGAGATCCCTGAGCGGGGCAGGTGCAGCAGCGAGAAGAAGGAGACGATCGCGTCGTATTCGGCCTCGTCAGGGGAGAGGTCTACCATGTCGCCCTGGACGATGTCGGCTTCCGGGACGTTGGCGCGGGCGAGGTCGACCATGCGGGGAGACAGGTCGAGGCCGGTGACCCGGTGTCCTGCGGCGGCCAGTTGGCCGGTGGTGGGCAGGCCGGTGCCGCACCCGAGGTCGAGGACGCGAGCCCGGTCGGGAAGCCGGCGCAGTAGCCGTCCGGTGAAGTCGATCTGGCCTTCCTTGTGCGGGAACGCCTCGTCGTAGCGGTCGCCGATGGCGTCATAGGCGGCCGCCTGTGCCTGCTCGCGTTCGTGCCAGGGCCGGGCCCCCGGAGCGTGCTCGCCCGTCACCTTGGCTTCTTCGGACATGGAGCACCGGTCCTTTGCCTCGCTTCGTTCGGGCGGATTCTCCACGGGATGCGGCACAGCGGTGCTACGGCTGGCGGACACCGGATTCCGTGAATGCTGGGAACGCCCTGTGTAAAAGCAGATGCTACGGTCACTCGTGTCTTGAGGCAATGTACGCGGTGAATTCTCGCAAAAGCGACAAAAAGCCATGAAAAGACGATTCCGGAAGCCGTGCGACTGGGAACCGAGGGTGGAATGGATCTGCACCGAGCCGTCACCGACGGTCGAGTCCATCAATGCGGACCGGCAGTGGAGGCCGCCGCCGACGACTACGGCCACCTGACCCACCGCCGCCCCTCGTCGGTGGTGGAGGCGGGATCGGTGCGCGATGTGGCCGCGGTGCTGCGGCTGTGCACGGACCGCGGGATCCCTGTGGCACCGCGCGGTCAGGGGCACTCCACCGACGGACAGGCCCAGGCCGGCGGCGGCGTGGTCATCGGAACGGGTGCCCTGAGGGCGGTCGAGTGGGACCGCGACCACCGGGTACGCGTCCAGGCGGGCGCGCTGTGGAGCCAGGTGCTGGACCACACTCTCCAGCGCGGACGTGCTCCCCGGGTCCTCACCGACTACCTGGAGCTCTCGGTCGGGGGAACGCTCTCCGCGGGCGGGCTCGGCGGTGCCGGGCACCGGTACGGCGCCCAGACCGACGGGGTAACCGAACTGCAGGTGGTCACCGGTGCCGGCGAGGTCGTGACGTGCTCACCCGCGGACCGGGCCGCGCTCTTCCACGCGGTGCTGGCCGGGCTGGGACAGTGCGCGGTCATCACCCGTGCCACCATCGAGACGGTTCCGGTCCCCGAACGGCTCAGAAGGTACGTGCTCGAGTACCCCGACCCGGCCGCGCTCATGGCCGACCAGCGCCGGGCCGCCGCGGGCGGGCGCTTCGCCTACATCGAGGGCCAGGCGCTGCCCGCCCCCGGAGGCGGATGGCGCTACGTGCTGGAGGTTGTGGCCTATCCCGATGATCACGCGGATCCGGGCGCCGAGGGCGTGCGCATCGGCGACCTGGGCCACCGGAGGGGCACGGAGGAGGTCACCGATCCCACCTTCGCCGAGTTCGCCCACCGGATGGACGAGGGCGTCGCCTATTTGCGGTCCACCGGCGAGTGGCACGCCCCCCACCCGTGGTGGAACGCCCTGCTGCCCGGCAGCACCGCTGAGGCGGCCGTGGCCGAGGTCTTCGCCGAGCTCACCCCCGCCGACCTCGGGCCCAGCGGTCTGGCCCTGCTCTACCCGATCGCCCGCCCCCGCACCCGGATGCTGCGGGCACCGGACGAGCCCCAAGTGTTCTTGCTTTCGCTCCTGAAGACCGCGTCGCCAGGGCCCGGGGTCCCCACCGCCCAGGCGATGGTCGCGGCCAACCGGCGCCACTACGAGAAGATCCGTGCCCGCGGCGGCTTCCAGTATCCGGTGGGCAGCATCCCCATGAGCAGTGAGGACTGGCGCGAGCACTACGGTCCGCACTGGCCCGACCTGGCCGCGGCCAAGCGGGAGTACGATCCCGCCAACGTCCTCACCCCGGGGCCTGGGATACCGACCTGACCCCCGGAGCCTCCACCCGTTGAAGGGCTCAAAGGATCCGGTCGGGGACGGCGGCACGAACCATGCGCACGTTCGGGAGCCTGCCCCGCCAGAGGTGCTGCTCATCGGTCGTCCGGAAGCCGTACCGCCGGTAGAATCGGATGGCCCGCTCGTTGTAGGCCGTCACCCACAGACGCATGGGCCCCTCTCCCGCCCAGCTGAGGAACACGGCCATCAGCTGGGCGCCAATACCGTTCCCTTGGGCTTGACGAAGTAGGTACATGGGCCCCAGGTTGACGAACTCCTCCTCCCGGCGACCGCACAGGAAACCGACGATCTCGTCCCGGCACCGCACGACGCGGCAGAAGAAGTGGTCAGGCCCGTCCTCGGCACCGGCGATGAACTCCCGCCACTGGGCGGTCCCCTCCGGTGCGTTGACCGGATCACGTTGTTCGCGGATCCATGCCTCGTCGATCCCCGCTGCCTCGTTCGGATAGTTCTGGAGCCACGTGGCCAGCAGGACCTGTGCGATCGCCGGTGCGTCATCGACCCGGGGGCTTTCGATCACGTGCTCCACGTGGCTCCTTCCTGTCACTGTGACCCCGTTACTACGAGGGACTGGTGGCGGAGCGCTCTGCCGCGTCCGCGCCTTCCGGTTCGGTCCGGTCCGCCCCGGTGCCCTCGGCAGCTGGTTCCGATTCCAGAACACCGATGCCCCGGAGCATCACCGCGGTCACCACGGCCAGGACGAGGACGGCACCCGCACCCGTCCAGCCCGTCGTGTTCAGCCCCGCGACGAACGCCTCCTGGGCCTGAAGGAACACGGAGGCGGGGATGTCCTCCGAGACGGTGGCTGCCCCGGACAGGCTGTTCTCAACGACCCGCGCCGTGTCCTCCGGCAGCCCGGAGAGTGCCTGGGTGTCCATCCTGCTGGTGTAGACGGCGGCGGACAAGCTGCCGACGACGGCGATCCCGGCCGCCAACCCGAGTTCCTGCACGGTCTCCGACATGGCCGAGGCCGATCCCGCCTTCTCCGGAGGAGCGGCGCCCACCACTAGGTCGGTGCCCAGCGCGGCGAGCGCGCCCAGTCCCAGGTACACCAGGGAGAACGCCAGGACCACGGAGTACAGCCCGCCGGAAGCCCCCACCACGCCCATCAGCGCGTACCCCAGGGAGGACAGCACCAGTACACCCGCCACCACGAAACCCGGGCGGATCCACCGGGTCAGGACCGGTGCGATGGTCGCGGAGAGCATCATCATCAGCGCGGGCGGGCCGAACCACAGGCCCGCGGTCAGGGGGCGTCAGCCCTTCGATGAGCTGGAGGTACTGGGTGGTGAGGAGCATGGTGCCGCCGACCCCCACCAGGCCGACGAGCATCACCCCCAAGGCGACGCTGAAGGCACGGTTCCTGAAGAGGCCCATGTCGAGCAGCGGGCTCTCCAGGAAGAGCTGGCGGCGGACGAAGACCACGGAGAACACGGCGCCGACCAACGCCGCGGCGATCACCGGCAGGGTCGGTCCCGCCTTGGCGAACTCCTTGATCGCGTAGACGACGGGCAGGAGGGCCAGCAGGGACAGGAACACGCTCGGCAGGTCGAACCGGCCGCTCTGCGGTGCCCGGTACTCGGGCAGCAGGACCGGAGCCAGCAGGAGCATCAGGCCGATGATCGGCACGGCGATCAGGAAGGCCGCGCCCCACCAGAAGTAGTGCAGGAGCACACCGCCGACCAAGGGACCGGCGGCCATACCCCCGGCGAAGAAGGTCGCCCACAGCCCGATGGCCAGCGCCCGCTGGCGGGGGTCGTGGAACATGTTGCTGATCAGGGCGAGCGTCGAGGGCATGAGCGTGGCGCCGGCGATACCGAGCGCCGCGCGGGAGGCGATGAGTATTTCGGCCGTGGGCGAGTAGGCGGCCGCGATCGACGCTGCGATGAAGGCGACGCCACCGATCATCAGCAGGCGCCGGCGGCCGATCCGGTCCCCGAGGGTGCCCATCGTGATCAGGAAGCCCGCGATCAGGAAACCGTAGGCGTCCACGATCCACAGCTCCTGGGTGCCGCTCGGGCTCAGATCCATGGCGAGGGAGGGCAGGGCCAGGTGCAGGACGGTGAGGTCCAGCCCCAGGAGAACGGTCGGCAGGGCCAGTACGGCCAGGCCGGCCCACTGCGCCGGGCCCGCCCTGCCGCTGCGCTTCACTGACATGTCTCGGATCCTCTCCTTGTGCTGTCGGAACGGCTCCAGACTGGGCGGGACCGCTCACGGGCAGCGCACGGGCCACGCACGGCCGCGCACGGAGCACGCACGGGGATCCCGGCCCCGCCTTGTACCCTTGGGGCATGCGTTTTGGGGTGCTTGGCTCGCTCGCCGTGTGGGACTCCAGTGGTGCCCAGCTCCCGATCACGGAATCGAAGGTCCGGGCGCTGCTCGCCAACCTGCTGGTCCACCACGGAAGGCCGGTCTCCACGGACCGGCTCATCGAGGACCTGTGGGAGGGGAACCCGCCCCAACGGCCCCTCAACACCCTCCAGACCAAGGTCTCCCAGCTCCGTAAGGTGCTGGGGGCCGAGCGCGTCCTCCGCGCCCCGGCCGGCTACCGGGTCCGCGTAGGGGACGGCGAACTCGACGCGGACCGGTTCCGGAGGGCCGTCGAAGAGGGGGAGCGCGCGGGGGAGCCAGGAATCCGCGGCCGACTTTTCTCCGAGGCGCTCGACCTGTGGCGGGGACCGGCCTTCTCAGAGTTCGCCGACGCCGCGTTCGTCCGTGCTGAGGCCGCACGCCTGGACGAACTGCGCGTCGAGGCGGCGGAGTACCTGGCCGAGGCGCGCATCGGAACAGAGGAGAACCCCAAGGCCGTCGCCGGGCTGCGGGAACTCGTCGAGGAGCACCCGCTTCGGGAACGGCCGCACGGCCTGTACATGCTGGCCCTGTTCAGGGCCGGAAGGCAGGGGGACGCCCTCCAGGTCTTCCACGACCTGCGTGCCAGGCTGGGCGGCGAACTGGGTGTGGACCCCGGTCGCGCACTGAACGAGCTCTATGCCTCGCTCCTGCGCCAAGAGCCGGAGTCCATGGCGCTGCCGCAGGTCGCGGAGTCCCCGCGGAGAGATCTGCTCGACGTCCCGGAGCCTCCCCGGAGCAACCTTCCCAGCCCGCCGACCGGGCTCATCGGGCGCGAGTCCGAGCACGCGCACGTGCGCGGGGCGCTCTCCGACCGGCACGGGAGCTGCCTGGTGACCCTGACCGGCCCCGGCGGCGTGGGCAAGACCCGCCTGGCCGTCGATGTCGCGCACGCGCTGACCGAGGAGTTCCCCGACGGTACGTGGATCGTCGAGCTGGCCGGGATGGATCGCGATGCCGCGCCCTCGGAGCTGGCCGAACGCGTCATCGCGGCCCTGGGCCTGTGCGAAGGCGTTCCGGACTCCGAGTTCGACCTGGTGAAGTGGCTCCGCGAGACCTTGGTGACATGGCGGACGCTCCTGGTCCTGGACAACTGCGAGCACGTGGTGGACTCGGTCGCGGAGCTGGCTTCGGCGCTGCTGGAGGTCGACGGGGTGCGGCTCATGGTGACCACCCAGGAGCCGCTCGACGTGCCCGGGGAGACGGTCTTCCCCGTGGCGCCGCTGACGCTGCCCGGCCACCAACGTGAACCGGCGGAGATGACCGCTTCCTCCAGCGCGGTGCGGCTCTTCGTGGAGCGGGCCGTGGCCGCCTCGCCCGGGTTCGCACTGACCGGGGACAACGCCGCCGACGTCGCCGCGATCTGCCGCCGCCTGGACGGCATCCCGTTGGCCATCGAACTGGTCGCCGCCCGGATGCGCGCACTCACGACGGAGCAGGTCGCCACCGGTTTGGACGACCGTTTCGCCCTGCCGACCGGGCCGGGGCGCGGTCGGCCCACCCGGCAGCAGACCCTGCGGTCCATGATCGACTGGAGCTGGCACCTGCTCACCGAGGCGGAACGCAGGGTCCTGCGCCGGTTGGCGGTGCACCGGGACGGATGCACGCTCGACGGGGCGCGGGCCGTCTGCGCCGAGGGGACCGGCCTCCGCGCCGGGGAGGGGAGGGCCGGTTCCGAAACGCGGGACGTGCTCGACGTGCTCTCCTGCCTGGTCGACCGGTCACTCCTGGTGCGCGAGGGAGGGCGGTACCGGCTCCTGGAGTCCGTCGCCGCGTACTGCGACGAACGGCTGAACGAGGCGGGCGAACTCGAGGAGGTGCGCCGCAGGTTCGTCTCCTTCCACGTGCGGGAGGCAGAGCGACAGGACCAGTTGCTGCGGGCCGGGCGGCAGGGCGAAGCACGGACGTGGTTCGACAGCGAGACGGTGAACCTGCGCTACACCCTGGAACTGGCGGTACGCGGCCGGGACGCCGAGACCGCGCTGCGCCTGGTCACCGCGCTGGCCCGGTACTGGCGCCTGCGCAAACGGGGGGCCGAGGCCCAGCGTTCGCTGGAGGCGGCGCTGCGGCTCGAGGGCGGACCGCCGGAGGAGCGGTACCTCGCCAGCGGATGGCTCACCGCCTTCCAGGGAGGCGAGCCCTCTGATCTTCCTGAGCCCTCTGAGCCCTCTGAGCACCGTGCGGACCGTGAACACCGCGAGGACCGCGTACGCAGCGCGGACAGCGCCGGCCGCAAGGACCGCGCCGCCCAAGGGTAGGGGTACGGGGACTCCGGTCCTTCACCACCGGCAGCTGCGCCCGCGGCCGCTGCGCACGGCCGCGGTTTCCTCAGACATGCGCCACGGTCACGGTGCCGAACGGCCCGAACCCCCACCCGAGGGAGGGGTTCTCCACCCTGGAGGCCCCGGCCTCGCGCAGGAGCTCGCCGACGCGGTCGCGTGTCCGCAGCACCGAACCGGTGACCGCGAGGCTCCTCAGGGCGTATTCGGCTGCGTGGTCGTCGGTGGGGGCCTTGTCGGCGGTACGTTCGGCCAGTACCAGGGCGGGTCCCGCGGCGAGCGCGGCCCGCAGCAGTTCCAGCGCTTCCCCGTCGCCGCGGCCTTCCAGCGCGCCGATGAGGACGGCGCAGTCGTTGGTCGGCCACGTGGCCTCGGCGGTGCCCGGCAGGTGCACGGTGCGACCGCGTGCGATGTGCGAGGCGACGAACGGTGCGGCCTCTCCGCACACCGCGATGGTGCGTGCGTCGGCGACCGGGGTGAGCTGCGCCAGGGGTTCGACCACGAACTGGAGCTGGTCGGCGGCCCGCTCGTGGTGCGCGGTGTCGAGGGCCTCGTCACGGGCGCGGCGCTCATGCCAGGGGGCGGTTCCCAAGCGCGGCGACGCGCGGCCCGAGCGCACCACGTCGAGGAGGTCGACCAGTGCGAGCGCCTCAAGGTTGGCCGGGTTGTCGAGCGAGAGCGCTTCGAGCGGCGCGTCGTCCATGAGGATGCCGCCCCGGGCGGTGTTGCGGTACCGCTCACCGTCCCGCTCGACCAGCCCCAGCGCCTGCATCGCGTCGAGCAGCGGAGCGAGGTGCTCCGGCGTCGCGCCGGTTTCCCGGGCGAGCTCGGCGAGGGTCGCGAAGCCGTGGCTGATGAGGGGGGCGATGCCGAGCGTGACGGCCACGCGCGTGACGATCGGCGGCGCCAGCTCCGTCATCTCGTGGACTTCGTGGAGCAGTTCCTTCGAGGTCTTCTCGGCGTCTCCGGCAACTTCGGGACCGGTCCGTTCCGCCTCGTCGCGGGGTGCGGTGTCCTCAGCCCCGGCTGTCTTCGGGCGCCGCCAGTATCCGACGACCTCGACGTCCTCCTTGGGAAGCCCGAGGTCCTTGCGGAGGTAGCGGCGGATGGGGGCGATCGTCATGGCCTCACCGCCGACCCACGCGTAGACGCGCAGGTCCGGTAGTGCCACGTCCCGCACGGCGTCGAAGAGCCGCGGGCTCGTGCCCGCGGGGGTGTCACCCCGCACGAGCCAGTCGATGCGGACGTCCGCCGCGGTCGGGATGTCCTGGCGGTCGGCCTTGGTCGGGATTTCGACGATCACGCGTCCGCGCGTGCCTTCGGGTGCCTCGGCCAGCCAGCGGCCGATCGCCGGCAGTGCGGTCTCGTCGCCGACCAGGAGGTGCCACTCGGCCTCTTCGTTGCGCAGCGCGCACGTTTTCGGGCCCGCGAAGTAGATCTCCTCGCCCGGCCGTGCACGGTAGGCCCAGCCCGCGGCCAGGCCGTGGTCGTGGCGGACGAAGTCGACGTCGAAGGTGTTGGTCTCCGGGTCCCACGACCGCACGGTGTAGTCCCGGGTACGGCTGAAGGCGTCGGGGTCCCACGCGAACCGGTTCTCCTCCTGCGTGCCGATGTGCGGCACCGTGCCGTCGGCGTGCGGGACGACGAGCTTCACGTGGTCGTCGAAGCCGTCGGACCGGAACGGAGGGCGTTCGAAACCCGCACCCATCACCCCGGGGGTGAGATCCTCGCCGGTGAGCGTGATCCGGCGCGTGTTGGGCGTGACGTCGACGACCCGGGCCACCTCAGCACGGCGAAGCACGATGGGGTGGATCTGCAGGGGCCGAGAGGTTCGGGGCACGTGAACTCCTGAAAGAAGCCTGAGGCGGATTCAGGTGAGCCTAACCTAACCATCTGATGGGCAACAAATCACCCGGCGGAGTTCCGTCCCATGGCGTACACGGGCGGAACAAAGCCATCGCAGACCCGGTTCCGTCCGAAGCCTCCCCCGCACCTTGGTCAGGCACGCGTCACCGGTTCCGGTGCGGCGGACCGGAACGCCGAGGCCATACTGGCCAGGAGGCCTATCAGCCCTACGGCTCCGTTGACGACCCCGCTGACGAACGGCACCCAGTCCGGTTGGCCGACAGCGGTCATCACGAGGCCGATCGCGCCGAGGACGGTCATGAACACGGCGGCAAGGTAGATGTCGCGCATTCCCCAGTACCAGGCCAGGGGGAAGAAGTGCAGGCCGACCGCGAAGGCGATCCAGGCGACGTTGGCCTGCATGGGCCAGTCGAAGTGGAGCAACAGCGTGATTCCGCCGACGATCAGGACGATCTCCAGGGCGACCACGACGAAGTAGAAGGGGCCGAACCGCATCGCTGGGCCCTGCGCCTCGGTTTCGGTACCGCCCCAGACCCTGTCAGCGGAGCCGTCCGGTCCGTGGTCCGGGGCTCGGCCGACAGCACCCGACATCCGACGCCCGCTCGCGATGGCCAGGACGCAGATAACGAGCGCGGCGACGATCGCGAGGCTTCGCAGGACGAGCGCGACGGTCGGGTGGAGCGGTGCCCCGGTGTTGAGGAGGACGAAGGCCAAGCAGAAGCCGGTGCCGATCAACACGCCTGAGTATCGGGTCATTCCACGGGGATACCCGGGACTGTGGTCTCCGCACCGAGGTAGGGCGAGGTGGCCACAACCGGTCGGGCACCTTGCAGCTTGCGCCGATACCCCGCTCAGGCCTGACCGAAGCACAGCACGATCTTGCCCACGTGGGACCGGGAGGCGAGTTCGGCCTGGGCGCGGTGCACCTCACCCAGCCCGAACCTGGCGGCGATCACGGGGCCGACCTGCCCCCGGCGGGCGATGTCCGCCAGCAGCGCGAAGTGCGCGGGCGTGTGCATGGACGAGCCGATCAGGGACCTGTTGTTCAGGTACAGGCGGCGGACGTCGAAGGACGCCGGGTAACCGCCCAGAGCGCCGGCCACGACCCAACGGCCGCCCTCGCGCAGGTGGGGGAGCCCTTGTTCGATCAGGTCGCCCGCGACGACGTCCAGTACGGCATCCAGACCCTCGGGGGCGTGTTCCCGCACGTCGGCCCAGAGATCACCGTCGCGGTCGATCACCCCGTCGGCCCCTGCCCCCTGTACGGCGGCGTGCTTCCCGGCACTGGTGAGTGCGAGGACGCGTGCGCCACGCGAGCGCGCGAGCTGTACCAGCGCCAGTCCCACCCCGCCGGAGGCCCCGGTCACCAGGACGGTCTCTGCTGCGTGCACCCCGCCGCGTTCGATCATGCCCAGCGCTGTGCCGTAGGCGGTGGGGAGGGTGGCGAGTTCCTCGTCGGTCAGGCTCGAGTCCTGGACGGAATGGACCCGTTCGGCGGCGACCGCGGCGTACTCCGCGTAGCCTCCGTCGCGCTCACTGCCCAGCAGTCCGACCGGGTGCGCGTGGGGGCCGGGGCCGTCGTACAGCGCCGGGTCGACGAGGACCCGGGCGCCGAGCAGCGCGGGATCGGTACCCTCCCCGAGGCGTGCGACCGTGCCCGCGATGTCCGCGCCCTGGATGCGGGGGAAGTCGATCGGCCCCCGCCAGCCGGCCTTCGCCCGCGGATCGCCGGGGAGGCCGTAGGTGCCCTCGCGGGTCCACAGGTCAGTGTTGTTGAGTGCCGCCGCGGACACGCGCACCAGGACCTCGCCCGCGGCCGGGGCGGGCGTGGGCACGTCCGCCAGTTCGAGGGTGTCCGGTCCGCCGTGCCTGGTGAGCCGGGCCGCCCGCATCGTCTTTGGAACGCTCCGCATTCTCTGCCCCTCCTTAGTACACTGATCTGTAAAGCGCTACACGAGACAGGGTACACAGAGCTGTGAATGAACCGTCGATGCCCGATCCCGAGACACTCACCCCGGGGGCGCGCAGAATCCTCGACACCGCCGCCGAACTCTTCTACGCGAACGGCATCACCGCCGTGGGTGTGGACCTCATCGCCGCCCGCTCCGGGGTGACGAAGAGGACGCTCTACAACAGTTTCGGCTCCAAGGACGCCCTGGTCTCCACCTACCTGCTCGAGCGCGACCGCCGTTGGCGCGCGCTGGTCACACGGTGTGCGGACGCGCGGTCGACCGATGCCGAGCGCCTCCTCGCGCCGTTCGACGCCCTACGGGAATGGGCATCGGAGCACCCCCGGGGATGCGCGTTCATCAACGCACTGGCCGAACTCCCGGACCCCGGCCATCCCGCGCACCGGATCGCCGTGGACGAGAAGCGGTGGCTGCGCGACCTCCTCGAACGCTCGGCCGAGCGCATGGGCGCCGAACAGCCGGGAGACCTGGCCGCCCGGCTCCTCTGTCTCCACGAGGGCGCCCTGGCCATGCAGGCCACCGCCCCCGATCTCGACGGGGTGCGCATCGCCACGGAGCTCGCACGCGACCTGGTGCGCGCCGCGGTCTGAGCCCCGCCGAGCCCCGCCGAGCGACGGCTGCGCCGGAGGCATCACCGTCTGGAGCCCCAGCCATGGCGCACGCGCTCGAAGCCGCAGTAGGGCGAGGGCCGGGCCACCACGAAGTGGTGAACCCGACCCACGTAGGACTCACCGCGAAGGATCGGAGATCTTCCCGTAGCCGAGCGCACTCCAGAAGTCGCCACGCACGTAGCGCTGCTCAGGCTCAGGATCGAAGTCCCAACGGCGCACCCGCCCCTTCTGCAGCGCCTCGGCGACGAGACGGCGGCTCGCCTGGCTCGAGAGCACGTCGGATTCCAGGTCGGGGAGGTCGTACCGGGCCTCGAGTGCTTCCCGCATCTCCCGAACGGACTCCGCGTACTCGGGCCTCTCGGCACGGTTCTGCAGCTCATCAGGGTCCGCAGAGAGATCGAAGAGCTGCACCGGGTCGCCCGGGCACACCACGAGTTTCAGGTGCCCCCGCACCAGCGTCAGCTGGGGCCGGAACGTGCCCTCGGCGAGGTACTCGATCACGATGTCGCGGTCGGCGGGGGACGCTTCGCCCGCGCGCTCGCGACGTGCGGTCTCGAGCAGCGACTGTCCGGCCTGCTCACTTGCGGCGGGGGCACCCGAGAGCTCCAGCAGGGTGGGCATCAGATCGAGCAGGCAGACCGGGTTGGCGAAGCGGCCCTTCGGTACCAGGTGCTCAGGTCCGTGCACGATCATCGGGACCCGCGAAGACTGCTCGTACGGTGACATCTTGTACCAGAGGCCCTTCTCGCCCAGCATGTCACCGTGGTCGCTCGTGACGATGATGACGGTGTCGTCGGCGAGACCGAGCTCGTCGACGCGCTCGCGAATGCGGCCGATGTGGTCGTCGATATAGCTCACCGCGGCGTAGTACGCACGGCGGGCCCTGCGTACCTCGTCGATGGCGGGCTCCCGCTTGTCGAACCCGCTCATCGCCCGCAAGCGGTGGCTGTGCGGATCCTGCTCAGGATCGGGAACCTCAGGATGGGCCGGATCAGGGATCCCGTCGTCGGCGAACCGGTCCCAGTGCTCGCGAGGCGGCTCATACGGATCATGCGGGTGAATGAACGAGGTGACCATCAGGAAGGGCAGGTTCTCCCCCGCGGCCTGGTTGGCACGGACCCTGTCGTTGAGGTGGCGCAGGGTCCGGAATCCGACCTCGTCGTCGAAGTCCTGCTGCACCGTGGCCTTCGATACACCGGCGGTGAACACCGCATCGGCGTCGTGGTACCACTGGAGCCGGTCCTCCAGGCTGCGATTCCAATCGGGGACCATGTCGAGATCGGCCGGGTAGACGTCCGTGGTCAGCCTCTCCTCGAAGCCGTGCTGCTGATCCGGCCCGATGAAGTGCATCCTCCCGATCAACGCCGTGTGGTATCCGATCGCCCGCAGCCGGTGGGCAAAGGTCGGTTCGGAGGCCGCGAAATCGTCTCCGTTGTCATAACAGCCGATCGCTGAGGGCATGCGGCCGGTCATCATCGACGCACGCGAAGGCGCGCACAGCGGAGTGTTGCAGTACGCGCGGTCGAACACCGCCCCCTCTTCGGCGAGAGCATCGGTGTTCGGGGTCCTCGCCGCCTGGTCACCGTAGGCACCGAGAGCCTGTGCCGCCATCTGGTCAGCCTGGACGACGATGATGTTCGGTCTATTCTGAGTCATGGTTCTTCCTTGCAGTCATACGGAACAACGGGGTGTGGATTGAGCTGCTGCGGTCCCCAGCGCGGGACGACCAGCCGGCGGCCGGGGGCAGTGGGTGGCGCCGAAGCCAAGGTGCTGGGGCGGCTCGCCGCCGCTGCCGCCGACGAACTGCGCATGGTCGGCCTCGCAGGAGGCGCGTTCCTCATGGGCTGCTCGGACCGGTTCGCCTATCCGGAAGACGGAGAAGGACCTGTTCGCGAGGAGCGGGTAGGGCCGTTCGCCATCGCGCCGAAGGCGGTGACGGTGGCCGAGTTCGCCGCCTTCGTGCTCGACACCGGGTACTGGACCGATGCCGAGAGCCTGGGGGATTCCCTCGTGTTCCAGGGCCTGCTGCCCCAGAGGCTGCGCAGCAGTGCCCCGGCGGTCGCGCAGACGCCGTGGTGGCGCCAGGTCGAGGGTGCCTGCTGGCATCAGCCCGAAGGCCCCGGATCCTCGGCGGAGTCCCGCAGCGGACACCCGGTCACCCATGTGTCGCAGCGGGACGCGAGAGCCTATGCCGAGTGGGTCGGTGCCCGGCTTCCGTCTGAGGCCGAGTGGGAGTTCGCGTCGCGCGGCGGACTCGAGCAGCAGCCCTTCCCCTGGGGTGCCGTACGAGAACCCGACGGGGTGCCCCGCATGAACACGTTCCCCGGTGACTTCCCGGACGGCCCGAACGGCCCGGTCGGCACCGTGCCCGCTGCCGCGTTCGAACCCAACGCCTACGGCCTGTACAACACCACGGGCAATGTCTGGGAGTGGACCAGCGGTGTCTTCGGCGGAACCGACGGACGACCCGTGCTGCGGGGCGGATCCTACCTGTGCCACGCGTCGTACTGCCTTCGGTACCGCACGTCCGCGCGCACCGCGGCGACCGCGGACACGACCCTCGGCCACGCGGGCTTCCGCCTGGCCCTCGACACCGGCTGAACGGTACGGGCCCAGGGCGATGACGTCAGCGGCCCTCACGGTCGGCCTCGGTTTCCGATGCCTCGCCGCGAGGGTCTTCCGCTGCGGTCTGTTCGGGGGTGACCTCCGAAATCTCACCGGTGACCGCGTCATAGCCGTCGGCCCACTCCCCGGTTTCGAAGTCGTAGCCGACCGGTTCGCCCTCTTCATTGGTGCGCTGGTACCACTCGGTGTAGCTGCCGTCGGTGGAGTCGATGGCGGCCCCGGCACCACCCCCGGGCCGGGAGCCCACGACCTTCAGTGAGAAGTCGTCGCCGTACCGGTCCACGCCCTCGGTCACGGCGTTGTTCACCGCCGTCTCGACATAGCGCATGCGCAGGGCCAGAGGATCGGTGCGCAGTTCCTTGAACCACGCGACGATGGCGATGAGCAGCACGAGTGCGAACGGCACAGCTGTGACGATCACGAGTTGCTGCAGACCTTCCAAGGCCATCGCATCGCCGAGAAGGAGCATCACGATCGCGATTCCCGACATGACCAGGCCCCAGAAGACGACCACCCAACGGCGGGGCCTCTGATCTCCCTGAGTGGTGAGCATGCCCATCACGACCGATGCGGAGTCGGCGGCAGTGATGAAGAAGATCGCGAGCACCAGGATCACGAGATAGGGCAGCCACTCGACATACGGCAGGTTGCCGATGAGGGTGAAAAGCACCTCAGGTGCGGGCATGTCGTCTGTGAATCCGTCCGCGCCGTCCCGGTACATCCAGATGGAGGTTCCGCCCATCACTCCGTAGGCGACGAAGAGCAGCGCCGACGGAATGAAGATCGTGCCGAGGGTGAACTGGCGGATGCTGCGACCGCGGGAGATGCGTGCCAGGAAGATGCCCACGAAAGGCGACCAGGAAATCCACCACGCCCAGTAGTAGACGGTCCACAGCGACTGGAATTCCTGAGTTTCCGGACCCCACGAGAGCGATCGGCCCATCATGTCGAACAGGGAGCCGAGATACTCCATGATCGCCGAGGGAAGCAGGTTCAGGAGGAACAGTGTGGGGCCGAAGAAGAGCACCACCGCAATCATGCCGATGGTGAGAACGATGTTGGTGTTCGACAGGTACCGGATGCCCCGGGCGACGCCCGAAACGGCCGAGACCACGAATCCGACGGTCAGAATCGCGATGATGACGACCAGAGTGTCGTTCGTGAGCTCCCCGGCGCCCGACACGATGGTGACGCCGGCGCCGATCTGCATCGCCGCGATACCGAGAGCGGCGGCGGTGCCGAAGAGTGTTGCGATGATCGCGAAGATGTCGATGAGCTTTCCGGCGAAGCCCTCGGTGAGGTTCTTGCCGAACAGGGCGCTGAAGATCGAGGACATGAGCAGGGAGCGCCCGCGGCGGTAAGCGGCGTAGGCAACGGCGCCGCCGACCAGTGCGTACATGGCCCACGCGTGGAAGCCCCAGTGGTAGTACATCTGGGCGAGTGCCGTGTGCATGGCCTCGACCGACTCCGGCTCGTTGGTCAGCGGCGGAGGTGAGACGAAGTAGCCGAGCGGCTCAGAGGGTCCCCAGAAGAGGACCGCCACACCCAGGCCGGCGGCGAACAGCATGGCCGTCCAAGAGAACGTGCTGAACTCGGGCTCTTCGCCGTCCTTTCCGAGCGGGATCCTGCCGTAGCGCGAGAACGCTATGCCCAGGAGCGAGACGAGCACGATGATGGCCACGGCATTGAACATCCAGCCGAGGTTGTCGGTCGACCAGTAGAAGGCCGTCTCAGCGACCGCGGCGACGCTTTCCGGTGACGAGATGCCCCAGGCGACGAAAGCGACTGTCAGTGATCCGGCGATCGCGAACACGAGCCAGTCGACCCGGTAGCGGCGGCGCTGTTCGTCGATCGCGATGCCGGGGACGAGGACCGGATGCGTGTCGTGGGGATACCTGGGATGCCGGTAGTCCAAGCTTCCCCACGCGCTGGCACCCGTGCGGTTTCTCGGGTTCGAGATCTCCTTATTGTCTTTGTCGTCCGTGTGCCGCTTCTGGGGGTATATCGGCGGCTCTCCGCCTGTGGACGAGTTTTCGGGCATGACAAAAACAGCCTCCTCATGGGTCTGCAAGAAGAGTTGCGGATCGGGCCGAAAATGGCGCGAACGCACGATGAGAAAGGGAAGTGAAGGGCTTGAAAAGCCGACGATTATTCCGCAGGGTTCCAGTGGAAGTAGTAGCTATTGCTGTCTGGGGTGCTACGGAAGGACATGCACGCATATCTGCATACATGTTGGTGTCAGGAAGCGTCAGCCGCCGTTCCCGACGATGCCGATTCGATGGCCCGGAGCGCGCTTGGTTACGGCTCTCCGCCCCACCAGCCGATTGCTACGCCTGCCCACGAGTCGTTCTCGTGGCCGACCGTGTCAGTCGAGGCGTGAGATCTGGTTGGGTCACAAAGGGCGGCTCGGATTCTCAGGCGCTTCGTGAGCCTGCTGCGCCTGGGCTGGCGCTGCACCAACGATGCGAATTCCGACATAACTAAATATAGTAACTGCAATGCTGGATTCTGTCAACTTCTCGAGTTGGAATCTATTGTTCAATTCTCCTTCGGTCGCTTGGGTTCAAGGTTGCGGGCTTCGCTATTGGGTAGGGGTGTATTCCACTGGGCCTTGGACTTGAAAAGGTTGTCTGGGCGATCATGTCCCTCATACGTGACTGAGGGGCCATGGAGGCGCGCCGAGAATCGTGGAATGCAAGCACGAGCAGACAACCGGGTCCGGAACACCCGGGTAGCCACCCGACGTCCCGGGCAGGGCGAGGACCTGATCTCCAGCCTTCGACGGTTCATGCGGTGAGGCACGCCCGCCGGTAGGCAGTCCCGGGACAGGGCATGTGTGTGCGGACGGGGCGGTCAGCCGCGGACCGGCCCGCCAAGCACCCGGAAGGTACGGCCCTCGTACACCAGAGGGCTTCCGCCTTCGGGGCTTCCCGCGTCGTGCACTTCCACCGCGGTCAGGAGACTGTCGCCGACACGGAAGCGCCCGACGATCGGCCCCCTGAGCCAGGAGACCGTGCCGGGCAGAACGGGTTCGCCCGTGGGCAGGACGCTCCAGCCGGACCCGGCGAACCGGTCGGTACCCCGAGCCGCGAAACGCCCGGCGAGTGCCGCCTGGGAGTCGGCGAGGAAATGCACCGCCACGCTCGGGACCAGCTGGAGCAGGGCGTGCGCGGAGGTCCCTCCGGCCACCGAGAAGGCGAGCACGGGTGGGTCGGCCGACACCGAGATGACCGAGGTCGCGGTGAAACCCCGCGGCCCGTCTTCCGTCGCGAACGTGATGACGGCGACACCCGCCGGGTGGCGGCGGAAGACGTCCTTGAACTCGTCCGGGCCGATCGGTCCGCGGGCGACGGCCCCTCCAGCGGCCCGTGTGCCGGTCGCTGGCGCCTTGGTGCCGCATACCGGGTGCGTCCGCTCACCCATGGTGGTCCTCCGCCCTTTCCGGCGCCGAACAGCTCGACCGTTCCTCGGTGACCCAGTCGAGAGCGCGCCGCATCTCGGGACCGAAATCCCGTGGGAAGGCGTGGCCGAGCCCGGGGGTTCGCTCCGCCCGCACCCGCACACCGTGCGCCGCTGCCCACCGCGTGTACTGGTCGACCGACCCCGTTCCATCACTGAGTACGAGCACCGACGGGCGGTGCTCGCTGGTGCGGGCCGTGGTGTCTCCGTAGGGTCCCCGCGCCGGGAAGACCGGTGCGACCGCGATCGCGCCGGCCACGGCGCCGCCCCGCTCCACGGCCGCCCGGGCGGCCAGAACCGCACCGGCGCCCAGACCGACCACGACCACCGGGGTGGAGGGCCGTGTCCCGCCGGCCGCGTCGACCGCGTCGGACACCGTCCGCATGGCGGCTTCCCGCCCGCTCCACACCGCGGTCTCCGGTGCGACCTCGACCGGTGAACAGGCTGCCAGGACCCGGCACCGCGGAACCCGCCGCCACAGATCGGCCTGGAACGCCCGGGGCAGGGGACCGTTGCCGTGCAGTGTGACCACGGTCAGGTCCGGTTCCTCCGGCACGGTGATCCACTCAGGGGAGCGTTCGGGCGCGGCGGGCCGTTCTGCCCATCGGGCCTCGGCCCGGGCACGCAGCTCCGAGCCCTCGGGCAGCTGCCAGGCCTCGGACAGGGACGCGTCGTCCAGGAGGGCGGGTGCCCACCAGCCGCCGGAGCGCTCGCTGTCGAGCAGCCGCCGGAGCGCCTGTTCCGGGGCGCCGTCGAGCCCGTGGCACCCCGCGATCACGTAGTCGCACCAGAACGCGGTGGCCGGTTCCACCCGGGCCAAGGCGGTCGCCAGGGCGACGGCCTCCCCGGTCCGCCCCTCGGTCGTCGCCGCGCGGATCCCGGAGACCAGCACGTCGGTGCGCTCCTCCCCGCCCCTCACGGCCGCATCGCCATCTCGTGGAAGACCCCGTCCGGGTCGTGGTCGGCGAGGACCCGATCGATGCGCGCGGTGTCCCCGTAGGCCTGCTCCCGCAGGTCTCGGAAGTCACCGGTGCCCGCGTGGAAATTGCCGTAGATACCCAGCACCCCGGTATCCCTTACGGCGCGCCCCAGGTCCTCGCACCAGGCGACACAGGGGCCGTCACCCTCCGGGCCGCTCCACTCGGCCTGGACGGTGAGCAGAAAGCGGGCCCGCCGGTGCGCGAATGCCGTCGCGCGGTCCTCGCCGTCGGCGACCGCACCGCCCAGCGTCCGCAGGGTCGCGTAGGCACCGTCCGGACACGTGTCGTCGAAGGCCTTGAGAAGCGCGCGCACGATCGCCGGGTCGAGATCGGCGAGGAAGAAGGAGCAGGAGTAGGCACGCAGTCCGTCGCGTCGCGGCGGCACCGGTTCCACGAAAGGGTAGGTGCCACTGAGGTCCAGGAGGGGCTCGCCCAGTCGTGTGTACGGCTCGAGTACCGGCCCCGCGTCCGCCGGGTCGCCGCAGTGGACCGCCCCGACCGACACCGCCCAGCGGCCCCTGATCCGAGCTGCCAGGGCAGGGGCGTCCGGCAAGCGGCGAATCGTCAACTGCGGGCTGACCTCCCGCGGGCCGTCCGCCACCGCCGTACACCAGCCGTCGAGGACCTCGCGGGCGGACTCGAGCGGGTGGAAGACCTGGGCGGTGGCCACCTCGGGGGTGACGGGGCTCGTGCTGAACTCCAGGTCGGTGACGACCCCGATGCCTCGGCCCGCACCCCGAGCCACCCAGAACAGGTCGGCCCCGGAATCGCGGTCCACCCTGCGGTACTCTCCCTCAGCGTCCACGAGACCCAGCCCGACCAGGCGGTCACAGGTCAACCCCCAAGCGCGTGAGAACAGGCCGACCCCGCCGCCGAGCGCCACCCCGGCCACTCCCGTGGACGGTGCGTTGCCACTGGGTACCGCCCGGCCGTACCGCACGGTCGCGGCGTTGACGTCGTACCAGACGGCGCCAGCGCCCACGGTCACGGTGTGCGAGTGGCGGTCCATACCGACACTGCCCAGCCGACGCATGTCCAGAACCATGCCGTCCTCGCACAGCGCACTGCCGGAAACGTGGTGGCCGCCGCCGCGCACGGCGATGGCCAGCCCGGCCTCGCGCGCCGCCCGGACCGCCACGCCGACGTCCGCGGTGCCGGCGGGCCGGACCACTGCGCGCGGAGAGACCTCGGCGCGGGAGTTCCACAACCCCACCGCCTCCCGGTAGCCGGGATCCCCGCGCCACAGGACGTCACCCGAGACCGCGGCGAACCGTCGGGCCGCCGGCGTGTGTGAACGAGTCGCCATCCCGCCCCCTACCTGCGCACCGACAGGGCCAGGCCCGACGCCCACTCGACCATCACGGTGACGATGCGTTCGTCGTCGTGAATGGTGGACCGGAACTCGCCCACCCACTCCGGGTGCTGGGCCACCCACTTCTCCTGCGGCAGGAGGTCGTCGGCGACGAGGATCCCGCCCGGGGCCAACAGGCCGACGGTCAGGTCCCTGGCGAGGAACTTGGGGTGCCCCGCGTCGGCGAAGACGATGTCGTAGCGCGGCCCGCCGTAGTCGCTGATCCAGTCCCGGGTGTCGGAGTGGTACACCCGCACCCGGTCCTCCCCCGCGAGGATGCCGCGGCTGTACTCGCACGCCTCCCCGTGGATCTCGACCGTGTCCAGCCGGGAGTCGGCGGTCATGCCGTCCAGCATCCAGGCGGCGCCCACACCCACCCCCGTGCCCAGTTCGAGGAAGCGCCCACCGGGCTTGCTCGCCGCCAGCGCGCGCAGCAGCGCCCCGGTCTCCCTCGACGAGGAGAGCCCGTATCCCACCTCGTCGGCGAGGTTCTCCGCCGCGATGACGCGCGCGGGTACCGTCCCGGCCATCGCGCTGTGTTCTGCCTGAGTCTCGGTCATGAGACCGCCTCCTCCATCCAGTCGAGCATGTGGGGATAGACAGCGCGCGCCGCGCTGTCGGTGTGGATTCCGTGGCCCTCACCGGGCAGCGGTAGGAGCGAGACGCCCTCGTTGCCGCGATACTGCTCCAAGGCCGCGACGGGGATGCGGTCGTCCAGCTCGCCGTGGGCGATGAAATGCGGGACACCGAGCTCGCGCGGTGCCTCCCGGACCCGGTCGCCGAAGGCGAACTCGGTGAAGGCGCGCACGCCCGCGAAACCGCTGTCGGCCACGTCGCGGGGACTGACGAACCCGGCGAGGACGACCGAGCCGACCGCGTTCGGAACCAGCTCCGCGCAAGAGGAGGCCACGTACCCGCCATAGCTCATCCCGAAGGTGACCACGGGACCCACGGCGAGACGTTCAGCGGCCGCGCACGCGTCGCCGACGTCGTCGACTCCGTACGAAAAGGCGCTCCTGGGGCGGAAGCGCGGTTCGCGCAGCCCGCTCGAACGCACGTTGACCTTGACCACGCGCCACCCGGCGGCGGTGAGCACCTCGACCAGGGGCGCGTACTCCGACCAGACCGGCTCGTGCGGGCCGCCCGGAAACACCACGCAGGTGGCCCGCGGCCGCGTCGGCGGGTCGTGGACCAGGCAGGGGACCGGCTGGTCGCCGTTGGCCACCACCTCGGCCCGGACCCCGGCGTCACCCGCAGAAAGACCGAATCCGGGCGTGTCCAACCGGTACAGGCCTCGGGGAGCCTCGGTGGTCGAAGCCGCGAAGACCGCCTCGCCCCGCGGCGAGGCCGCCACCGACCTGACGGTGCCCATGGCACCGGACTCCCACACCGGCTCGGCCGCACCGCGCGACCAGTCCCACACGAACGGTTCCAAGCTGGGCCAGCGCTCACGCACCAGGACCACACGGTGGTCGTCGAGCCAGGCCGCGACGGGCTGCAGGATCTCCCGGCAGGATCGGGGGCCGGCGCCAACGCCGTCCCGGGTACGGAACACGTGCGCCTGGTAACTCGAGCGGCTGCGCACCACCACCAGAGCATGTTCACGGGAGGGTGAGCACGAGATGAGGGTGACCGTGCCGCCGGCCGGCAGGGGGAGCGACCACGGTTCACCCGGAGGCCCGCCGTGCAGTCGCCCCTCGGACACGAACAGCGGGTGTCCCCCGGGGCCGAGTGCTGAGGCGTGGTGGGCGTCGCGCACTGCCGCGTGCTCGCCGTCCCAGTCGGTGACCGTGCCCGGTTCCACCCGTTCCCGGACGGTGTGCCACGTACCGTCGCGCAGGGTGATCAGGGAGCCGTGGTCCTCGGACGGGTCCTGCAGGACACAGCTCAGTACCGCACTGTCGTCACCGGTCATCGGTTGGCGGGCCCACCCGGGCGGGGCCGCCACCCGCTCCCACGTGCCGTCGTGCGCGAGGGAGGCCAGGTCCCTGCCGCCCCAGGCCGTGGCCGAGACCAGCCACCGGTCCCGCCACCACGCCACCGAGCGGGGCGGGTAGTCGATGAGTGACTCCGCGAACGGGCGGGGCAGGCCGTCCACGACCGCTCCACCACGCCGCGGCAGGCGGCCGAGCTCCTCGGCGGTTCCGTTGTCTGTGCCGAGCATCAGCTGGCTCCTTCCGGGTCGGACCTCGGTACGGGACTGTGACCGCGCAGGTTCCACAGGGCCACCGCGAGCGCGACCAGCTGCAGCGCGGCCAGGCAGGCGAACGCCCAGCCGATGGCGGCACTGTCGGCCACGGTTTCCCACACCTGCGGCAGGAACGGCATCAGGACCTGGCCGAGCACCATCGCCGAGACGAAGACCCCGCCGAGCTGTTCCTCGCGGAACGCGCGCTGGAGCAGGGTGGCCCTCGCCACCGCGGCCACCCCGGCACAGGCCCCCATCACCAGCGCGGCGGCCGCGACCACGGCCAGGAGCTGTGACAGTGCGACCCCCAGCAGGCACGCCCCCAGGACGGCGGTGGTCAGAAGGAGCGCCGCGAGCTGCTCCCTGTGGGCCTCCAGCCGTGCCGCCCAACGGGCGCCGAAGATCGAGCCCACCGCCAGGGCGCTGAGGACCAGTCCGACCGGCACGGTGACGTCGGTGGTCCCGACCACCTGGGGGACGGCCACCGAGAAGGTGAAGACCGCGCCTTGCGCGGCCGCGCTCGTCACCACCACCGTCCGTGCCACAGCGTTGCCGCGGATCGACCGGAACCCCGAGGCGAGCCGCTGCCAGAACGCGGCGAGCGGCCCGGGACCCTGCGGCTTGTCCGTCGCCCCGGCCGGTCCGCCGCCGGCCCGGTGGGCGCGCACGTAGTGGCCCAGGAGAGCGAACGCGACCAGCAGAGCGGTCACCGCGATGCCGGTCGTGGCCTCCACACCGATCAGTTGCAGTATCCAGATGACGACGGGCGGGACCAGGACCTGAACCGTGTTCCACTGGACCACCAGCATGGAGTTGGCCCTGCCCAGCGCCGACGGCTCCGTTTCGTCCCGAAGCAGCCGCGGTAGCGTGGCGCGCGTGGCCGACAGGTAGGCCGCGTCCAAGGCGGCGACCGTGCCCACCAGGACGTACAGCATCCACGTGGGTGCGGCCCCGGTGTACAGGGCCAGACCGAACAACCCGATGCCCGCGGCACGTGCCAGGACGGTGAGACGCGCGAACCCCGCCCGCTGCTCCGGCCGCCGGTCGAGCGCCGCCGTGATCACCGGTGCCAGCAGCAGCGGCATGATCCGCAGCGCGAAACCCAGCGCACCCACCGAAAGCACCGCGCCGTAGGCCACGGCGGTCAGCATGAGCACGAGGATCTCGAACACCTCGGTGCCCACGAGCGCGAACCCCGCGCCCCACCACACCGATCTCAGCGCGGGGTGGCGACGGCGCAACTGCCGCGCCGAAGGGCCGCTGTCGTGTGGACGGGCTGCGGCGCCCCGTTTCCCGGGCGGCCTCATGCTGCCTCGCTGTCCAGTTCACGCGCCCTCTGCGCCCACGGCACTGCCTCCCCGTCGAGACCGAGCTGCTCCAGTTGGGACGCGGCGCGGTGCGCGGCGAAGGCTCCGGCCAGCGTGCCCGCGGCGGTGGCCCGGGTGAAGCAGGCCAGCGCGTCCTCCTCGCGCCCGATGATCCAGAAGGTGTCGCCCGCCGCGAGATTGCTGTAGGGGTCGGCCGGGTCGATCCGCGTGATGCGCTCGGCGGTCTCCTCCGCGTCGGCGGCCCCGTGTGGGACCGGCTTGTGCAGGAAGGCCTTGAGAGCAGCCTCCAGGACCAGCCGTTCGGCGTGCAGGGCCGCCGTGTACCGGGCCGGATCGGTGGACCCCTGCAGATCCACGGCGATCCGGCGGGAGGAGTCCAGGGAGGCGAAAGCGCCCTCCGGGTCGCCCTCGAGCCAGGCGTGCAGGGCGACCGCGCGCTCGAGGTGGCTGCGGTACAGACCCCAGCGGAAGGTGTCCTCGGCGCACTCTTCGAGGATCCGCGTGCCGAGGCCGACCCAGTGCCGACGTGCTCCGGGGTCCTTGGTGCTGCGGCTGTAGTGCGCGATCAGCCGGATCACGGCACCGAGGCGGTGCAACGGGTCCCATCCCTCGTGTCCGGCGATCTTGGTGAAGGGCCGTGCGGCCGCCTCGGAGCTGCGGGAGGCACTGTAGGAGGCACGCAGAACCTCGCTGTACAGGACGGGGTCCTTGCGTTCGCGTGCCTCGGGGCCGAGCCGGTCGACGACCGTGCGGTACTGCGAGAGGAGGTTGAGCGTGAGCGCGGTGAGCACGAGCTCGTCGGTGGCGGCGTCCTTCATCCGCCCCAGGACGTCGTGGACCCGGTCGGCCATCGGTGCGGCGCCGTCCGCCTCTTGGCGGTCGAGTGCCGGGTCGTGGGTGAGTCCGCAGCCGGCGAGGACCTGGGCTCGGAACCCCGCGGGGTAGAAGGACCCCGGGAAGAGCCGCTGCTGGGGGACTCGGCCGGCAGCGACCTCCTCCACGAGGGGAGCCAGCGCGTGGCCAGGGGAACGCTGTCGGATTCCGCCGAGAAGTCGCCCAGATAGGCGGACCAGACGGTTCGTCGGCCCTCGATCTCCGAGGCGAAGCGGTCACCCGGGCCGGCGGTGCGCAGCGGCCGGGCGGCGTCACGCGGATAGGGGACGAGAGGTCGGCGCATGGTGTCGGTCATGAGGGTGCCCGCTCTTTCAGGTGGGGTCTACTCGATGTAGCCGGGGGACAGGGCGTAGTCGTGCTCGCTGTCCCTCGGGACGAGGAATTCGGGGTGGGGCACGACCGTGCGGATGACTGCGGGGCCGGTGCCGGGCGCGAGGTCGATGACCACGGGGCCGGCACCGAAACGGTCGTGGACCTCGTGCTCCAGGTCGACCGGCTCCTCCGGGGCCGCCGGTGGATCGGTCGCCTCCAGAGCGGCCAGGTGAGCGAGGAAGTCGCCCTGGCGACGCGCCATCCGTCGCGGGACCGCGAGTTCCTCGGGGTCCGACGAGGTGTTCGCGAGTGCCGCGCGCACGCTGACGGCCTCGCAGACCGCGTGGAGTAGCGCGAGCGGAATCTGGCCCGGCTTGCGGGCGCACGCGCCGAAGGTGATCTGCTCCCGGTCGGTACGGACCACCGCGGCCAGGACGGTGCACGCCGGAACGTCACCGACGATCCGCCATGCCCGGACCCGCAGGTTCTGGGCCGCGAGCTGATCCCGCAGCTCCATGGGAAGGCAGTCCTGCGCCTGCGCGTCGATCCCGACCACGCTTGTGGTCCCGTGCCAGACACCGCGTACGGCGTGCCGCTCGAGGCACTCCAGCAGAGCCGTGGTGGCGGCCGTGTCCGGGTCGGGGTGCGCCGCCGTGCCCACGGAGGACTGCTTCCACCGCAGGGGGCGCCCGTCCGTCCAGCCGAGCAGTGACGTGTAGGCGGGTACGGCAGCCGGGCGCAGTTCGTCCTTTCCCAGGTGCTGCGTGCCCTCGATCCACCACTGCTCGTCGACGAGGCCCGGGTGGGTGGCCACGAGGTGTACACCCCGTTCGAGCAGTTCCTCGCGGGAGCGGAGCAGGCTCGGGCCGCGTTCGATCAGCGTGGCGCGTTCCAGGGCCTCAGCGCGGGCACGTACCCGTGCCCGCTCCGGGTCCACGTCGCACGCGCCGCCCACCACCGTCTTCTCCGATGTACTCGGAAACGTCGACAGGAAAAGCGTGCTTGATAGTATTGGCCAGGTCTTCACTGCGGCTCCCCTGTCTGGCGGACATCGGATCGGCTGCGGTGAACGATCGGTTGGGGTGAGAGCCGGTGATGTGCTAGCGACACACCACCAGCTCTCACCTTTCATCAGGGCCCGCGTTGTGCTAGCGACACAACGGCGTCAGGCCCGGCACGGAGACTTAGACCATGTAGTCCGTGCACAGCAGGACGGGGTAGTCCTGGTCGTCCTCGTGGGTGCCGAGGTCCCAGTCGAACTCAACGGTGTTCTCCTGCATTTTCATCACCTTTCTTTTACTTTTCTTGGGTATGCCGTTATCGCTTTAGGGCTACTGCGATAATGGCGGGTCACCGAGAATGCTCTGCGTGGCAGAACAATGACCTCAAGGGGCGGCGTGTCCTGTTCCCTCCGTTCCCAGGCGCTCCGGAGTGCGAGCACCCCGGGGTCGCCGAAGGAGTTTTTCGGGTGGAATCACGTGCGGTACCCCTTTCCCCGGTGACTGGTCACAGAGTGCCGTGCGTTACTGCACTTGAGGGTCCCATGCCTGGTCGAGGCGGGTTCACCCGGTCACTCCGCGAACGTTGTGAAGCTGAGGGGCACGGCGGAGAATGATCATCCGCGATGGTCGTCGGTCAATGTGTCCCATTGTCCGGGGGTAACAACTTCGAAGTTAATGAACGCCTTGTAGTTCTGTCAACGAAGTGGCCACATCGGGTCATAATCGGGCGTGCGACGTACGTGAATTATGTTCGCTTTCCTTTGCCTGGGGCAATTTTGAGTAGCACTATGCGCCCTGCCCCGGGGCCCGGGTGCGGGGAGTGGAGACGCAGGGATCCGCGCGTAGGAGGTCTTCGAGCGGGAGTTCCGCACTGCGGCCAAGAGCGTACGCTCCGCGCCCGCAGACGGTGAGCAGACTGTTCGAGGGAGGGTTTCCGACGGGCCTCCTTCTGCGGGTAAGTGTCCTGCAGGGTGTGGATTCGTCAGGACAGGCGACGGTGCCCGAGCCGCTGCCGCCCATCCAGACCAGGGCGTGGCAGCGGGCCGTGGCACGGGAGAGCGGAACCGTAGAAGCGCCTCGTGACCGACGCTTCCGGTCACACTCGCGACGGCTCGTTCGTCATCCAAGCAAGGACCGCTGAACGGAAGGGTGATCGATATGTGCCAAACGGAGGCCTTCGAACGGGAACGGCCGCGCCTAGCGCGTCTCGCAACCAGCGTGCTGGATGACCACGCCGAGGCCGAAGACGTCGTGCAGCAGGCCTGGCTCCGGTTGGAACGCTCCGACACAGACATCGACTGCCTACCGGCGTGGCTGACGACGGTGACCACCCGGCTGTGTCTGGACCGGCTTCGGTCCCGAGTCCCGGTGGCGGTGGCCGACTTCGGGGTGGAGGAGGTCGCGCCCGACGTCGCGGACGAGATCTCGCTGGCCGACACGGTCGGCGTCGCCCTGCAGGTGGTGTTGGATCGGCTCTCGCCGCAGGAGCGCGTGGCGTTCGTGCTGCACGACAGTTTCGGCTTCGAGTTCTCCACCATCGCCGCCATCCTCGACACCACGCCGGTGGCGGCACGCAAGCTCGCCTCACGGGCCCGCGCGAAGGTGCGCCAGCCGTCACCCGAGGACCAGCTGGCCAACTGGCAGGTCGTTGACGCGTTCATGGCGGCAGCGCGCAACGGCGAGTTCGAGCGACTGATACGACTCCTTGCCCCCGAGGCCGCAGTGACCGCCGACGCCGCAGCCGTCCTGGTCGGCACACCGGAGCGGATCAACGGTCGTCACGAGGTGGCGACGTTCTTCAACGGCAGCGCGCACGCTGCGCTCCCGGTCTACATCGACGACCGGCCCGCCGCCGCCTGGTTCCACCGGGGGGAGGCGAAGGTCCTCTTCGATTTCACCCTGCTCAGCGGTGTCGTCAGCGGCATCACGTTCCGCGCCGAGCCAGAGGTGCTCGCCCGGGTGTCGCGCCGCGACGGCGAAGAACGACGCTCCTGACGCCGGCGGCGGTCACACTCGCCGTCGGCCACTCGTCAATCAGGTGAACGGGCACGCAACCCGTCACCGTCGAAGGGATCGAACATGAAGAAGATGACCTGCCGCCAGCTGGGAGGACCCTGCGAGCTCGAGCACCGTGGAGAGAGTGCCGACAGCGTCATCAAGGCCCACGATCGCCACCTCAGGGAAGCGGAGAAGGCCGACGATGTGTCCCACCAGCCAGCCCGTGACGCCATGAAACGCCGCTGGCGCCACCCGAAGAAATCGCTCGACTGGTATCGCGAGGTGAAGAACACCTTCGCCGGACTTCCCGAGAGCTGAAGCCACCCATCGACGACGTGCGTACCGGAAGCGAGAGACTCATGACCTCGACGACGAACCCGACGACCGCCCCCAGGGACAGGCAGGAAGTTCCCGGGGGAGTGGTGCACCAACTACCCACCGACCTGCGTGAGGCACTCATCGGCAACACCTCGGCCCTGACTGCCTGGAAAGACATCACACCCCTGGCCCGCAACGAGTTCATCTGCTGGATCGAAGACGCCAAGCAGGAGACCACCCGTCAGCGCCGCATCCGCATCGCCGGGGAGAAGCTCGAGGACGGCCAGCGCCGACCATGCTGCTGGCCCGGATGCAAGCACCGGGAACGGACCGGAAAGTAGGCACGTCTGCCTTCTCCCAGTCGATGCCGATGCAGCCGTCAGCCAGGCGGGATGTTGTGCGTGAGCCGGAACATGTTCCGGCTGTCGACATCCGACTTCACCGACACCAGGCGTTCGTACACTTCGGGGGCGTACGCGCGCTTGACGTCCGCCGGATCCGCTTCGTCGCTGGGCAGGAAGTTGACGTAGGAACCGCCGGTGCTCCACGGCTCCATGGACTCGACGAGCAGGGCGCCACCGAGCTTCCGCACCTCCACCACGGCCACCGGCGAATCCGACCCGGACCATGTTCTCCCATCGGGACCGGCGCCGAGTGGTTCTACGCGGTGCGCTCTCCTGTGGTGACCAGGGCCCAGCACGGTATCGGCATGTCCGACGCCCTGGTCCACCCGGCCGAGGGCGCGAGTGCTGGATGCCCGAAACCGTCTGAGCCTCCTCCTGACTGGCAGCAGCGAGCGCACGGACAACAACCTGTCGTTGAAGTCCTAGGGGTAGGTGGGGCCCGGCCCAGGATTCGGTCATGTGCTAGGGATACTGTGCGTCGCTCCAATGATCTATAGGAGGACATCTTGGACACGCCCGTGCGCGTCGTCGACGTCGCCGTCATCGGCGGCGGCCCGGCAGGGCTGGCAGCCGGGTACTTCCTCCGGCAGGCAGACGTGGACTGCGTCATCCTCGACGGGCAGGGGGGACCGGGCGGGTTCTGGAACGGTTACTGGAACGAGTACTGGGACTCCCTGCGGCTGATCTCCTCGGCCGAGCACAGCTCTCTGCCGGGCTGGCCGATGCCGAAGGAACCGGGACGGAACTACCCTTCGGCACGGCACGTTGCCGACTACCTGGCCGAGTACGAGCGCCGCCACGACCTGCCCGTGCGCCGTCCGGTGACCGTGAGCGAGGTGCGCCGCTCCGACGGGGCGCTGGAGGTGGTCGGTTCCACGGGGACGTGGCGGGCCCGGCACGTGGTCAGTGCGACCGGGACCTGGCGGCGTCCCTACACGCCTGACCACCCTGGCCGGGAGCTCTTCGAGGGTAGGCAGCTGCACACAGTGGACTACCGCCGCCCGGAGGAGTTCGCCGGGCAGCGGGTGGTGGTCGTGGGCGGCGGAAACGCCGCGGCGCAGCTTCTGGCCGAGCTTTCGGAGGTCGCGCATACCACGTGGGTCACCCGGCGCGCTCCCCGCTTCATGGCTGACGACGTGTACGGGCGTGTGCTGTGCGATACGGCCACCCGCCGCGTCCAGGGCGGTGGAACAGACGGGAGCGCCGACTCCCTGGACGATATCGTCATGGTGCCGAGTGTGCGCCGAGCGCAGGAGCGGGGCGCGCTCAAGGCGCGGCCGATGTTCGAGCGGCTCACCCGGACCGGCGTGGCCTGGGCCGAGGGCGATGAATGGGCGGCCGACGCGGTCCTGTGGTGCACGGGGTTCCGTCCGGCCCTGAACCACCTGGCCCCGCTGGAGCCGTTCGACTCCGACGGCCGGATCCCCGTCGACGGAAACTGCTGCCTCCGGGAGCCATACCTGCACCTACTCGGCTACGGCGACTGGACCGGGGCCGCCTCCGACACGCTGCTCGGCGCGGGCCACACTGCAGAAGCCGCCGTCGGCCGGATCGTCGAGGACCTGAACCCAGGATAACGGGCCACCCGTGAAGGGGTCCGCCGAGAGTGGGTGGGAGAGCTCCACGAGTTTCGTATTATCGGCGGCACCGGGTTGGACTTGGACCTCGACAGCGTCTACAACTCCCGTGATCTGAACCTGAAGTGGAAGCAGTCCATGGGCCGCGACATCGGCCTGGTCCTACTTTCGGAGTTCGAAGCCGACTTCTACCAGCACGATCCCGCATCGACACCCGTCGATGCGTTGGTTCCGAGTCTCTAGAAACTCCGGTAAGAAACACGTGGTTCTTTCCTATGCCACCGGCTTATGTCCCCACCGTGGTCTTGTGCCAGGATTCTCGGTGATGAGCGCACCCCCTGAATCCGCCGAACCGTCCCTCATCGCGTTGGCCGCTTTGCTGGACCGCTCCCTGGCCCAGATCACTGATGCCGCCAGCGACGCACGCACCTTCGACCGGGAAACCATCAGGGCCGCCTCCGATGTGTGGGACAACAACACCTTCCCCCTGTTGCGTGCGGAGTGTGTCAAGTCGAATCGGACAGGGGTAGGTGATCGTCAGGCCGCTTCACACAGGTCAGCGCTGTGCTGCGCGGTAGGTGCGGTGTCCGGTTCGTTGATCCACGCGGCCTCGGGAAGAGCAG
>NZ_BAAGZJ010000033.1:0-78678 GCF_054778635.1 Nocardiopsis nanhaiensis | reverse complement strand
CCGGCCGCGCCCTGGACCCGCTTCTTCGGCGTGCCGGACGCGGCCATGTGGCGGCTGGCGACCGGAGCGGCGACCGGCGAGAACGCGAAGGCCCTGACCGCGCTGCTGCGCACCTGGGCCGACCAGCCCTTCGCCGAACGGGGAACGGGCTGGGTGCTCGGCACCGCCACCGGCGCCGCGCTGGCCCCGCTCCTGGCCCGGGGGCAGGCCGTGATCACCGACCCGCCCCTGGACGGGCAGCGCTACGCGAACACGTCCGCGCCCCACTGGTCGCCCCGGTACCTCCCGCGGCGGCGGTACGGTTACGTGCGCTGGGAGAGCGCCCCCGTGCCCGCGGACGCCGAGGAGGACCCGCCCCTGCGGATCGAACGCGACGAGGCCGCGCGGTTGCGCTCCTTCCTGGAACTGCTCGACCGGAACGGCCCCGTCAGCGCCGGCCCCGAGGCGGCAGCGGCCTTCCGTCAGCACACGAAGGTGATGAAGCCGGTCGCCGAGTTCGTCCTGTCCGGCGACGCGGGCTGGCCGCAGGCGGTTCCGCCGACGAGCAAGGGCGCCCAGACCGAGTACCGCAAGACCGGGGCGACCCTGTCCGAGGCGGACACCGCCCGGCTCCTGGGCGCGGCCGTGCCCGACGACCCCGCCGACCTGTGGGCACCCGGTGGCACGGTCGCGGCCGCCGAGCGCATGGCCCGGGTGTGGGTGGAACTCCTCGGGGTGCGCCGCGCGAAGTCCGACCCCACCGTGCGCCTGGCGGACGTACCCGACTTGGTCCGAGGCGAGCTGGACCTGGGACCGGAGTGGGCCGCCCAGCTCATCGGACCGGCGGCCGGCATCGAGGACGCAACCACCGGGGCGGGCACTACCGGAGCGGTCGAGGCCGCAGGAGCTGCCTCCGAAGCGACCGCCGGAGATCCCGCTGCCGCCGCGGACCATGAGGACGCCGACTGGTCCCGCTCCCTCTTCTATTCGCAACGTCTGGGGGCGCTCGTCCGCGGACCGGGCGGCCGGGAACTGGCCCACGGCTTCCCCGAGGACGAGGGGATCCGCCCCTACCTGCGCACGGCCTCGCTGCTGGCCTGGGCCCTGATCGAACTCCCGGTGGGCCACCCCGCCCGGGACGGGGTCACCGGGCTGCACGAACGGATGACCGGGCGGCTGCGTTCACCCGGCCTGTACGTACCCGTGGTCACGCACCTCCAGGACGGCCAGGTCGACGGATGGTCGGAGCGGGTCGGCGCCGCCGAGTACCGGGTCGGTGCCGAGGGCATGCTCGAACCCGGAACCGGCCACGCCCTCCACGGGGACGGCATCCTCACCCTCTCCGCGCAAGGGGTGCGCTTGTCCGCCAACGCCGTGCTGCAGACCGCGGAGCTGTTCGACGAAGAGCGCTTCCAACGCTGCGTACACGCACTCTACGAGTCCGGCATGGACGAGCTCGCCCTGGCCGTCCGCCAGGCCAGGGTGGTCTGCGGCGGCGGCCTGACCCGCATGGTCGAACGCGCCGCCGACACCCCGGTACCCGCAGGCGGTTTCGAGGCCGACCCGCGGCTGAGCGCGCCCGAGCTGGTGGCGGAGGTGTCCGAGGCGGTCGGTGTGGACGCCGACGCGGCCGCCCTCTACCTGCAGCTGCTCACCATGGCCCACCCCACCAATCGCCGGGTGCGCCGGTGGAACCGCTGGTCGGCGGGCAAGCACCGGAAGGCCTCCGACCAGCTTCTGGACAAGGGCCTGGTCACGAAGGAGAAGCGGCTCAAGGCCGGTCGCACGCTCTTCCTGCCCGGGGAGTGGACCGAGCTCAAGGCGCCGTTCCCGGCCATGGAGACGGCCAAGCTCGCCACGCACCTGCTCGCCGTGAACTACACCGGGCGGGTCCGGGGGACCTTCACCCGTCCGTTGCCGGTCGCCCCGCCGCACGAGATGTTCGCTGCGGCCTGGCGGTCCCACGGGGCGGGCTGACCAGCACGGGCCGACCCCGGCGGAACAGCACCGGAGCCCAGCGCGGAGGTTCAGCGCTGGGCTCCGGCGGGAGGCGCTCGGCGGTAACGGAGAGAACCGAGCGGGCGGGCCGGACCGCATCCCCCAACACGGCCCGGCCCGGTTTGTTCCGCCCTCGGGGCGGCACGACTCCCGAGGGCGTCCACCTGTGCTTCGCGGCTTCAGGGCCGGCTGAGTACGCCTTGCGGTTCGGGGTCTACTGGGTCTGGACCTCGTCGGGCTCGAAGGCCACCAGGGCTCGCCAGGTCACCTCACCGGCCAAGCCGTCGATGCAGTCGCTGGCGCTGACACCGATGCCGGCCTCGTCGCAGACCACGTCGGTCTGGAAGCCGATCACGGCGTCCCTGGTGTCCTCCCCGAACTCCCCGTCGAGGCCGTCCGCGTCCAGGTAACGCTGGTGGATCAGCAGGGACTGCAGGGCCTCGACCCCGGGACCGCCGTCTCCAACTGTGTAGAAGTTCTGGGACTCAGGCGGCCCCCAGGCGGCCCTCGTGGTGTTGAAGTCGAACTGGATGTCGGAGAAGTGCCCCCACATCTCCTCCTGCAGTTCCCCGTGCTCCCCCAGCTCGTGGTCGTCCTGGTACACCTTCAAGACCTCCCTCAGGCCCTCGTTGTAGGTGTTCGTCGGGGGCTCACCCCAGTACGGGAGGCCGTCCTCGTCCGTCTGGTGGTGCAGGTAGGTCGTGGCCACCACGATGTTCGTGTGGGTCGCCGCGTCATCCGGGTACGCGGGCCACGGGCGCTCCATGATCTCGGGCGCGTCGGCGGGTTCGATCGGCTGTTCGTCCGCGGACGCGGAGGCGGCGGCCAGGGTGCCACCAGCGACCAGCCCCGCGGTCAGCAGTGCGGCTCCGGAGAGCTTCGTGAACTTGGTAAGGGCACCCATAGACTCTTCCCCCTTGCTCCGTGATCCTCTTGGGTCGTACACGGGGTAGGACGCAGGTCACACCCACCCTTGTTCACCTGGGCTTTCACGCTGTCCGTTTGCGGACGATCACACGGCCGACGTCAACCTTGGAGCGCTCTACGAGTCCGCGCGCACCGGACCGGCACCGGGATGCTCGACGGCACCCGCGTAGAATTCCGGTATGGACGGCCACGCGGACACCTTGGTCCTCAGGCCGGGGATCGGCGGCGTCACCGAGGTGTTCCACACCCACTTGCGCCAGCACGCCTACCCGATGCACACGCACCGGTCCTGGACCCTGCTCATCATCGACTCCGGCACCGTCCGCTACGACCTGGGCCGCCACGAGCACGGCGCACTGGACCAGGCCGTCACTCTGCTACCGCCGCACGTGCCCCACAACGGAACCCCCACCACGGCGCAGGGCCTCCGCAAGCGGGTCCTGTACCTGGAGCCCGAGCAGATCGACCCGGGCCTGGTCGGCCGGGCGGTGGACCACCCGGGGTTCGAAGACCCCCTCCTGCGGCACCGGATCCACCAGTTGCACGGCGCCCTGGTCCGACCGGGCGAGCACTTGGAGGCGGAGAGCCGTCTCGAGCTCGTCTCCGAGCGCCTCCGCGAACACCTGCGCGGCACCCTGGGACCACCGCCCCGGGTGAACGATCCAGGTCTCGCCGACGGGTTGCGCGACCTCATCGACGCCCGCACGGTGGCGGGCCTGTCCCTGGCCGAGGCCTCCGCCCTGCTCCACGCCCATCCGGCCCACCTGGCGCGGGCGTTCAGCCGGCGGTTCGGCATGGCGCCGCACCAGTACCTGGTGGGCCGGAGAGTGGACCTCGCCCGTCGGCTGCTCCTCGACGAAATGGCGCCCCGGGACGCCGCGGCGACCGCGGGGTTCCACGACCAGCCGCACCTGAACCGGCACTTCAAGCGGATCCTCGGCATCGCCCCCGGCCGGTACGCGCGCGTCCTGCGGGGGACGGCGGAGGCAGCGGGCGGGAACGCTAGCGGTGCATGCGTGCGCCCTTGACGATCCTGTCCACCCCGTTCTTCGGCCCGTGCACCGCGATGCCCACCAGGTCGAGGGAGCCGGTCGGGACCGCCCGCACCGCGGCCCGGTTGTCGTGGTCGTTGCCCGTGCTGAACAGGTCCGACGTGAACACGCCGAGGGCCACGTCCCGGGAGAGGGCCTTGGTATGGGCCTTGGCCAACGTCTCCTTCGTGCCCTCGAACACCAGGACGGGCTGGCGGAACATCGGCAGGTACTCCGTGCCGTCGGCGTCCGCGTAGGGCTCCCCGATCAGTTCAGGGCTGCGGGATCCGAGCCCGCTGACCAGGAAGGCCGTCACGTTGAGGCGCTGCCAGCCCTCCAGGTCGTCGCGGAGCAGGACGGCGATCTTGGTGGCGCTGGGCTTGCTGTCACTGGGCACGGTGGTGTCTGTGGTCTCCATGCTCCGGATCATCGCCGGGACCCTGCTCGCCGGTCTTGTACGTTCTTTGCCCCTTGGGCGGCTCGTACTCCAGGCCGACACCGCGCGCCCACAGCCGCGTGGCGGTCTCCAGAACCACGTCGGGGTCGTGCTCCTCCCCGTACAGGAACAGCATCCGGGCGGTGTGCTCCACCATTCCCCCGAGCATGCTCGCGGTGGTCTCCACGTCGATGTCGGCCGAGGCCAGCCCTTCCTCCTGAAGACGGCGGGTGCCCGTGGTGATCCGGTCGACGAACAGTCCGCGGATCTCCAGGAAGAGGGTGCGGAAGCGCGGGTGGCGCGGGGAGATCTGCTCGATGACCTGCATGATCCGGGCGTTGTCCCGGTAGGCGGCCAGGAAGCGCTCGGTGGCGTGCCGGATCCGGGCGACGGGGGCGGTCCCCGGAGGCGCGGCCGAGCGCGCGGCGTCGAACATCTCCCCGGCCACCCCCTTGGCGACCGCGTGGAAGACCTCGTCCTTGGAGTCGAAGTAGGTGTAGAAACTCCCGTAGGCGATCCCGGCCCGGCCGGTGATCTGGGCGATCCGGGTGTCCTCGAAACCGCGCTCCTCGAAGACCTCCCGCGCCGCCTGGACGAGGGCGCCGCGCTTGCGTCGGCCGCGTTCCGTGGGCGGCCGACCGCTCGGTGCCTGCTTTCCCACGTGTACCTGCCCCACTGACGCCCCTTCCCCGGTTCCCCCGGTCAGCGCAGCGGGAGGAACTTCGCGATGACCTCGTTCATGATCTCGTAGGTGCCGCCGCCGATGCTGAACACCCGCGCGTCACGGTAGTGCCGCTCCACCTCGGTCCCGTGCATGAAGCCCATGCCGCCGTGCAGCTGGACGGCGTTGTCCACCACGTAGTCGAGGGCCTCGGTGGCGGTGTTCTTGGCCATGGCGACCTCCGAGATGAGGGGTTCGCCGTCCTGGACCCGCTCCGCGATCCCGCGGACGTAGGCCTGCGCCACCTCGGTGCGGCGGTGCATCTCCACCAGCCGGTGCCGCAGGACCTGGCGGCGGGCCAGCGGACCGCCGAAGGCCTCCCGTTCCCGGACCCATTCCACGGACAGGTCGACACAGCGCCGCGCCATCGCGCACGCCTGCACCGAAAGGCCGATCCGTTCGCTGGCGAACTGGCGCATGACCTGGAAGAAGCCCTGGTCCACCCCGCCCACCAAGCGGTCGGCGGGGACCCGGACGTCGACCAGGGAGAGTTCGGCGGTGTCCGAGGAACGCCAGCCCATCTTGGCGAGTTTGCGGGCGGCGGTGAACCCGGGGGTCCCGCGCTCCACGACGAACAGCGAGATGCCCTCGTGCCCGGTGTCCGAGGTGCGGGCGGCCAGGGTCACGAAATCGGCCCGGTACCCGGAGGTGATGAAGGTCTTCGCCCCGTTCAGCACCCACTCATCGCCGTCGCGCACCGCGCGGGTGCGCAGGTGGGCGACGTCCGACCCCGCCTCGGGCTCGGTGATGCCGAGGGAACAGACCAGGTCGCCGGAGAGGGCCGGGCGGACGTAGTCGCGCACCAGCTGCTCACGACCGTCCGCGACCAGGGCGGGCAGCGCGATGGTGTGGGTGAACAGCGAGGCCAGGACCCCGGTGGGCACACCGGAGAGAACGGCCTCCTCGGAGACCACGAGTTGGTCGAGCATCTCGCCGTCACCGCCCGCGGACTCCGGGAGCCCGAGCCCCAACAGTCCGAGGCGCCCGGCCGCCCGGTGCAGGTCGCGGGGCAGTTCACCCTCGTCCTCCCACCGCTCCACGTGGGGCAGGATCTCCTTGGCCGCGAAGGTCCGCACCGTCTCCCGGAGTGCGGCGCGCTCCGGTGAGTTCCAGCGGTCGGTCCTGGGGGTGTCGGTCGCGGTCATCAGTGCACACTCGCATCCGTCTCGGGGTGGTCCGGGTCGCGGCGGCTCAGAGGGCGCAAGCCCAGGAGGCACGGACCCGGAAAGCGGCGACTCGCGGGCAGCATCCACCGAACACGCCCTAGGAGAGCCAGGTCACACTTTGCTATGGTGCGCCGAACATGACAAGTCAGTCAACATCTGTCGGCCAACCCTCGACGGGTCACCGGCGGGCCACCAACCAACTTACGGAGAACCCGTGGTCGACACACACGCTCTCGTGGCGGACCTGCGCGCTGAACAGGAAGAGCTCGCCGGACTGCTCGACGGGCTCGACGGCGCTGACTGGGCCCGACCGACCCCGGCGCCCGGGTGGGCCATCGCCCACCAGGTCGCACACCTGGCCTACTTCGACCGGGTGGCACACACCGCGCTCACCGACGAGGCGGCCTTCGGGGAGATCCTGAACGGTGCGATCGCCGACCCCGAGGGCTTCGGGGAGAAGGCCATCGCGCCCCTCGTCGAACTCGCGCCCGCCGCCCTGCTCTCGGAGTGGCGCGACGCCTCCGACACCCTGCACTCCGCCCTGGACTCAACCCCGGCAGGGACGCGCGTGCCCTGGTTCGGCCCACCGATGAGCCTGGCCTCGAAGGCGACCGCACGCCTGATGGAGACCTGGGCGCACGGCCAGGACGTGGTCGACGCGCTCGGTGCCGCCCGCCGGCCCACCACCCGGCTCCGGCACATCGTCCACATCGCCCTGCGTGCCCGCGCCTACAGCTACTTCGCCCGTGAACTCCCCATGCCGGAGGCCGAGGTGCGCGTGGAACTGACCGGACCCGACGGGGAGCTCTGGCGGATGGGCCCCGACGGGGCCGAGGAAGTGGTGCGCGGCGACGCCGAGCAGTTCTGCCTCGTCCTCACCCGCCGCCGCCACGTGGCCGACACCGGCCTGACAGCTGAGGGCGCGGCCGCCGAGGAGTGGCTCCGGGTAGGTCAGACCTACGCGGGCGGCCCCGGCGAGGGGCGCGAGCCGGGCCAGTTCTCCCGCGGGGAAGAGGCCGACCAGAGTTGACGACCCTGTCATGTTGAAGGCCGATCCGCCGGCTCAGTCTTCGGGCGTCATCCCTCCGTCGATCCGGGAGAGCCGGTTGTGCTCGTCGAAGCCCGCTTCGATTCCGAAGGCGGTGATCGTGAGGGTCCTGCCGTCGTCGGAGAACTCGGGCGCCAGACCGCGCAACCGGGCGTAGCTGTACACGGCCCTGCGGTGGTCCGAGATGGCGGTCAGCCCGGAGACGGCCCGCTGGAGGATGCCGGTGACCCCGAGCGGAGTGGCCTGCGGGAGCTGGAAGGCTGGGTGCTCGACGAGGAAGGCGGCCCGGGTGCCGCCGCCGACCTCGCCGTTGTAGGAGAACCAGCGCCCGCTGAGTACCTTGGCGGCGTCGGTGAGCTGAGAAAGGACCTGGTGCGGCAGCTCCGGGGAGCCGGGCAGGGCCCGGAAGGGCACCTCCGGCTGGGTGAGCTCGGTGATGCCGTGCTGGTGGCCGAGGTCGCGCACGGAGGCGGCGAGTTCGCTCACCTCGGCGGGGAAGCCGGAGGGGTTGGCCCAGGACCACATCCAGGACTGGGGACCGGGGGCGGCACTGCCGAGGAGGTGGAACCGCTCGCAGACGAGGTCGGAGTCCCCGCTGAACTCGAACCTGGGTTCGGCGAGGTTGACGTTCCAGTGGTGGTTGCCGATGACCGTCTCCAGGTGGAGCTGGTGCTCCAGGGAGAAGATCGCGGCGTCGTCGAGAAGGTTCTGGAAGGTGAGAGAGTTCTGCACCCGCCGGATGCTAGCTGCTCTCCGGGACACCCCGCCAGCACCGTCCCGGCGGCGTACGTCGCGGATCCGGCGGCGTACGGGGACGCGCCCGTACGCCGCCGGGGCGTGATCAGGACCGCTGCCGAGGCGTGGTCAGGACTCCGCCACCAGGGACTGGAGGAGCGGACCGAACGATTCGTCGGCGGACATGAGGGAGATCGACTTGTTCTCGTGGTCGATCTTGATCGCCACCTCGCGCAGGTCGGGGAGCGACGAACCGGGGTTCGGCCGCCACCAGTACAGCTTGGCGGTGACGGGCTTGTCCGTGTCCGCGACGAACCGCTCGGCCAGTTCCTGGAGGGTCTCCATCGCGTTGACGGGGTTGCCCTTGCCCAGGATGTGCGCCATGACCACCGGCGGGGACGGGAACACCACGAGGGCGCCGTGCTCGGTCTCGCCCAGGTGGCGCTCGAGCGCGTGCAGATGGGACAGCACGTAGGGCTGCTCACCGCCGATGTGCACGATCGGTGTGCCGCCGGCGTCGAGTTCGGAGACCTCGACCGGTTCGTTCAGGGAGTTCTCCACGGCCGCGGCGAAGACCTGTTCGTCCGCTGTCTCATCGCCGACCTGGTCGCGGCGGAGCAGCTGCATGTCGTCCGGGAAGTCGATGACGACCGTCTGCCACAGGTCCGAAGTGATCTGGCGGGCGACCAGCTGCGGAAGCGCGCCCTCCGGGAAGGCCGCCTCGGGGTAGATCCGCACCCGGAGCTGTTCCACGCCGACGGGGGTGTCGAGGTGGTCCGAGAGGCGCTGGACGGTCCCCGCCGCGTACTCGTCCGCACGCGCCCGCGCGTCCTCAGGTTCCTGCCCCTCGACGGCGGCGAGGTGCTGGGCGACGTCGAGCGTGCCGGCCGTGTCCTCCTTGCTGACGTACATCTTGTTCGGCTCGGTGAAGTAGGCCTCGACACCCTGCTCGGCGAAGGCCGAAACAAGGCTCTTCCGGGCATGGTCGTCGGACAGCAGCGGGTAGTGCGTACCCAGGGGGATGCCCTTCTCGCGCACGAGGCGCATCATCCCGTGGACCGACTGCCGGGCCAGGCCCGGGTGCGTTTCGGCGGGGAACTCGAGGGCTTGGGCGATGGGATCGCTGTAGTCGACCTCGAGGGGCTCGTTGTCCGGGATGTGGATGAGCATCCTGGCCGGAGGGAGGAGCTCGACCTCGATCCGCTCCTCGGTGTAGGCGTCGACGAGCAAGGCGAGGAAATCGCTGGTGTCGGACATGCCGGGTGTGTTCCTCCGGTTACCGGTGGGTTTGGTGTGCGCAACGGGATCTGACCGGGCTCAGGCACCCTCGGGACACGAGAACGACCGCCGCCTCGCGATCAGGCCCCCGACACCCCATCCTAAGAGGCATGCCGGTGCGTCACCGGACCCCGGCGAGGGCCTTCTTCTGCAGCGCCTCCAGCGGCCCCTGCCGGAAACGGCGCAGCCACAGCATGGCGGCGACCACCAGCAACAGGGACACGGCCGCCCACAGCCCCATCACCCACCACGGTCCGGTGCCCGCCATCCGGTCGGCGAGGCCGAGCCCGAAGCCGTAGCAGACGAACATCAGGACGACGTTCTGGGCCACGTAGCCGGTCATCGCCATCCGGCCGAGGGCGGAGACGCCCGCGACCACCGGCCCCGTGCCGCGCACCCGGTCCAGCAGCCAGCCGACCAGGCCTATCAGGCCCAAGGCCACCAGCGGCGCCACCAGGTAGCGGTCTACCAGGAACCAGTCCGGCCCCGCGACGGCCGTGACCGCGGTGAGCGGACCGCCCAGCCCGAGCCCCCAGCCCAGCAGCCGCGCTCGGATCCGGCGGCCGACCGCGTCGTCGCCGAAGGCACCGGCCCGGAAGAGGCGCACGCCCAGCAGGAACATGAACACCATCAGGCCGAAGGTGCCGATCGGCTCCGCGCGCAGTTCCAGGGCGTTGTCCAGGCGGAAGGCGACCTGATCCAGGTAGGAACCGTGGGCGTAGAGCTCGACCGCTTCGGGCGGCACGGAAACGGGTTCGGTGGGCACGGCCACGAGCACGGCCGTCGCAAGCCCCATCAGGGTCGTGTGCAGGGCCAGCGACACCCACATGACCGAGTTCTGCGCCCGTTCGGAACGGGTGAGCAGCCAGGCGACCAGCAGGGCGACCGCCGCGTACCCCATGAGCACGTCGGCGGCGAAGACCAGCGTGAAGTGCACCGTCCCTTCTGCGAAGAGGAACAGCGCCCGCCACTTGTACGGGCCCGGCCAGCGTCCGCCGCGCTTGGCGGCCGACCGGAACTGGATGGCCAGTCCCACACCGAAGAGGAGGGTGAGCAGCGCGAGGAACTTGCCGTTGGCGGCGGTCCGGAAGAGCCCTTCGGCCAGGGTGGCCGCGGAGGGATCGGCGAGGAAGGGCGCCATCGGGCTCATACCGCCGGTGCCGTACAGGATCACCGATTCCCCGCCGGGCCCGGCGAACAGCCACACGTTGGTGGCGAGCGTGCCGAGGATGGCCACACCCCGCAGGACGTCGAGCAGGGGCAGCCGCCCGCTCGTGCGTGCGTGCCGCCCGGGCTCGGTTCGCTCTGCGGTGCGGTTCATGTCAGCTGTCCCCTGTCCCTCGTTGGTCGCGCAGCAGGTGGCTCGCGGTACTGGACCCCTCGGGGGCGGAGAAGAGCCGTGCGAAGTGGCGGCGGAGCACGTCCTCGGCCGCGGCGTCGTCGAATACGTCGGGGCTGGTCAGCTGATGGACGGTGAGCCCGTCGGCCAGTGCCGCCAGGGCCATGGCCTCAGCTTTGGGGTCGAGGTCCTCGGCGAGTTCGCCGTTGCGCTGGGCGGCGGCCAGCCCCGCGGCGAGCCCGTCGACCAGTTCCCGGGTGGTGGTCCGGTGGAGTTCGGCCATCTCCGGGTCGGTGACGGTGGTGGGCAGGAACTCCAACCAGACGGTGAGTTCGAAGCGCCGCTCCTCGTCCAGCGGCAGGAGCGTGCGCGCCACCCGGAACATCAGATCGCTGACGGGCGGGACCCGCTCGACCGCGTCGATCCGCTCACGACCGCGTTTGTAGAGGTGCTCGACCCCGAAGCGCAGGAGTTCGGACTTGCTGCGGAAGTAGCGCTGGACCAGGCCCACGGAGGCCCCGAGCTCGTCGGCGACGTCAGCGAACGTGGTCCTGGCCAAGCCCTTGCGGGCGATGGTGCGCAGGAGGGCTTCGGCCACCTGGCGTCGTCTCTCGTCGTGGTCAGCGGTGCGCGGCATATAAAAATATTAGGAACATATTTTTATTTTGGCAAGCGGCCGCCGACACCGCGCCGCACAACCCGCCGTCAACCCCTCCGCTGCCGACCGGGCCACCTGCTGAGCTACAGTCCGGGGGCGGACTGGACTTCGGGAGGCGGCGTGGGCACGGTCGGACGGGGCTCGAACGGCGCCCCGCGGCGCCCGGTGGGCCGAAGATCACTGCTGCTCGGCGGGGGCGCCCTCCTCGGCGGCGCGGCGGTGTTGGGCGCCTACGGCTGCACCCGCGGGCAGCGCTGGGACGTGGCGGTGATCGGCGCGGGCATGACCGGACTCTCGGCCGCGCGCAACCTGGTCGACCACGGGCTGTCCGTGGTCGTCCTGGAGGCGCGCGGCCGGATCGGCGGCCAGCTGTACACCGACCACGCGTTCAGCGCGGTCCCTGTGGAGCTGGGCGCCGGGCTGATCCACGGCCGGGAGACCTACACCTGGGAGCTGGTGGAGGAGGCCGGTGCCGAGGCCGTCCGAGTGCGGGCCGGGAACGGGGTCTCCGAGCCCCTGGAAACCCCCGAACGGCCCCGGGACGACGAGGACGCCGCCGCCTACCTGCACCGGATGGGCGTCCCCGAGGACAGCTGGCCGCCGGTGTCCGTCGACAACGAGTCACTGGACCGGTGGAGCGCCGTCTGGATGCACGAGTACGGGCTCTTCGACTGGTGGACCGTGCCCCGGGAGAACTTCCGGGTGGTCGACGGATACGACAGCCTCCTGCCCCCGCTCGCGGACGGGCTCGACATCCGCTTGGAGAGCGCGGTGCGCCGGGTGCGCTGGTCGGGCCGGGGCGTGACGCTGGACGTGTCCGGCCCCGAGGGCGGGGAGGAGGTCCGCGCCGACCGGTGCGTGGTCGCCCTCCCCATAGGGGTCCTGAAAGCGGGAGACGTGACCTTCGACCCCGCACTCCCGTCCAGCCACCGCGACGCCGTCGACGCGCTGGACCGCACCGACGCCCTCAAGCTCGTGTACGAGTTCGACCGCGCGGTCTTCCCCGCCGACGAGGACGCCCTGGGCTGGGAGGCGGACTCGGGGTTCGTGTTCTGGTGCCTGTCCAGGGAGGACCCGGAAGTAGTCGTGGCCTGGGCTGCGGGTGACAGCGCACGCGGGCTCCTCGCCGTGCCGCTGGAGGAGCGGTACAGCGCCGGATTGGCCGCCCTGTCCGAGGCACTCGGCGAAGAGGTGCCCGAACCGACCTCCCGGACCACCCACGACTGGGCCGCCGACGAGTACAGCAAGGGCGCCTACCTGTTCGTCCCACCGGGGGCGCACGACGCCCCGGACGCGCTCGCGACTCCGCTGGAGGGTGTCCTGTACTTCGCGGGTGAACCGACCACCGGCGAGAACACCGTCGAGGGGGCCTACGTCAACGGCTACGACACGACCCACGGCCTGATGGCCGAGCTGTGACCGACGCTCCGGCGCTGGGGGTGGGACGCCCGCGTCCCGAGCACCGGCCGGCGGCAGCCGCCTACACTTGCGAGGACGGCGGCGCGATGCTCTCTTCGGAGCCACCGATTGCCCGATATGCCTCGAATGACCAGTTGTGATGCAATATCCCGTGGGTTCGTGACCCGCGAGGGCTCCGACACCGCGCAACAGCACAACAAGCAGAGGGAGGTTGGCGATGACCAACCGCGCGTACGTGATCGCAGGGTCCGAGGCCACCGGCGGCGCCGGGATCCAGGCCGACCTCAAAGCCTTCCAGGAACTGGGCGTCTACGGGGTGGGGACGATCACCTGCATCGTCTCCTTCGACCCCAAGAACAACTGGGGCCACCGCTTCGTCCCGGTCGAGCCGGGCGTCATCGCCGACCAGATCGAGGCCGCCACCGCCTGCCACGACCTCGACGTCGTCAAGATCGGCATGCTCGGCACCCCGGACACCATCGACGTGGTCTCCGAGGCCCTCCAGCACCAGCAGTGGCGGCACGTCGTGCTCGACCCGGTCCTCATCTGCAAGGGCCAGGAGCCCGGCGCGGCCCTTGACACCGACAAGGCCCTGACCGCGCAGATCCTTCCGCTCGCCACGGTCATCACCCCGAACCACTTCGAAGCCCGCACCCTCGCCGGGATGGAGTCCATCGACACCGTCGACGACCTCGTCGAAGCCGCCCGCCGCATCCGTGAGCTGGGCCCCCGGCACGTGGTCGTCAAGGGCGGCACCGAGCTGCCCGGCCCCGACGCCGTCGACGTCTACTTCGACGGCGAGGAGGTCACCGTCCTGAGCGCTCCGAAGATCGGCGAGGAGCGGGTGAGCGGCGCGGGCTGCACCTTCGCCGCGGCGATCACCGCCGAGCTGGCCAAGGGTTCCGAGGTCGGCGACGCGGTCCGGACCGCCAAGACGATGGTCCGGGGCGGCATCGCCGAGCGTCTGGGCACCCACGCGCCCTTCGCCTCCGTCGTGCCGATCGCACCCGCCGACTCCTAGACCTCATCGGCCCCTAGACATCCCTGAGGGTGTCACTGCTCACCACCGGCACATCTGAGGCCGCGAATCTGATTGAGATCCTCCACAGCGGACAGGGCTTGTAATGAAGCCGTTACCAAAGGAGGCTCACATGTCCGAGAAGGACAAGGCCGAGAACAAGTTCGACGAACTCAAGGGCAAGGCCAAAGAGGGCGCTGGCAAGGCCACCGGTAACGAGCAGTGGCAGGCCGAGGGCAAGGCCGAGCAGACCAAGTCGAAGGTCAAGCAGGCCGGCGAGAAGGTCAAGGACGCCCTCACCCCGGACAGCAAGCCCAAGGGCGACAAACCCAAGGGCGAGCGGATGGGCGACTAGCCCGTAACCCGGAGCTTTGGGGAGGTCCCACGCGAGGGGCCTCCCCTTCGTCATGCCTGAGCCGATACCACTCGCGGCGGGGCCCGACCGGTGACACGCACCGGCTGTTCCCGGGTCAGCCCTGTGCCCCGGGAACCTCCGCGGGCGGGGTGTCGCCCAAGGAGACCAGGAGTCTGCGCAGCAGGTCGGCGAGCTGGGCCTGCTCGGTCCGGTCCAGCGCCTCCAGGAGGCGCGCCTCGTTGGCCACGTGGCCCTCGACCACCCGGTCCACCAGCTCCCGCCCCTTCTCGGTGAGGGTCACCAGCGTGCGCCGTCGGCTGGCGGGATCGACCTCGCGGTAGACCAGCTCCCGGCGGACGAGGCGGTCGACCCGGTTGGTCATGGCGGCCGAACCCACCATGGTCATCCGGACCAGCTCCTTGGCGGTGAGCTGGTAGGGCTCGCCCGCGCGGCGCAGGGTGGCCACCACGTCGAACTCCCAGGACTCCAGGTCCTCCTCGGCCAGGAAGTCGTTCACCCCGCGGCCCAGCATCCGCTGCAGGCGCGCCATACGCCCGATGACCTCCATCGGGGACACGTCGAGGTCAGGGCGCTCACGGGCCCACTGCGCGAGGAAAACATCGACGGCGTCGTTCATGCGGCGATCATAACGCCGCGCCCCTTGACGGGCGGAGACCATCCGGCCTAATCTTTCGACATCGAACATTTCAACATCGAAGGATAGCCGTATGACGCCCCCCGTATCCGTTGCCGAAGCCATCCGCACCCGCCACAGCATCCGCCGGTTCCGCCCCGACCCGATCCCCGAACAGCGCCGCCATCCGGGCCGACGCCCATTTGCCCGCCTCGCCTTCGGCGAACGGTACGGGGAGCAGCTGTGACCGGCCGCGGCCGGATCGCCGCCGACTCCCTGCTCACCGCCCTCGCCCCGGCCGTCTGGGGGAGCACCTACCTGGTCACCACCGAGTACCTCCCACCCGACCGTCCACTCCTCGGCGCCCTCGTCCGTGCCCTGCCCGCCGGACTGCTCCTTCTGCTCTTCTGCCGGGTCCTGCCCAAGGGGATCTGGTGGTGGCGCGCGCTCGTCCTGGGCACCCTCAACATCGGCGCCTTCTTCTACCTGCTCTTCGTCACCGCCTACCTCCTGCCCGGCGGGGTCGCGGCCCTGGTACTGACGGTGCAGCCGGTCATCGTGATGGTCCTCGCCGCCCTGCTGCTCCGGGACCGGATCCGGCTGCCGCACGTGCTCGCCTGCCTGCTCGGCGCGGTCGGCGTCGGCCTGCTGGTGGTGGGCCCCGAGGCCGCGCTGAACCCGGTCGGAGTCCTTGCCGGGCTGGCCGCGGCGGTCTCCATGGGCACCGGGCTCGTCCTCGCCAAGCGCTGGGGCCAGCCCGCGGGTGTGGGCGTGCTGGGCGTGACCGGCTGGCAGCTCACCGCGGGCGGGCTCGTACTGCTCCCCGCGACGCTGCTCTTCGAAGGGCTGCCGACCGCGGTCAGCCAGACCAACCTCGCCGGGTTCGGCTATCTGAGCGTCGTCGGCGCCCTGCTCGCCTACGCCCTGTGGTTCCGCGGCCTGGAGCGGCTACCGACCCTGGCGGTGTCCTTCCTTTCCTTCGCCAGCCCGCTCACCGCCACCCTCCTCGGTTACCTGGTGCTCAACGAGACCCTGACACCGGTCCAGGGGTTGGGCGCGCTCGCGGCGGTCGGGGCGGTGCTGCTGGTGCAGGTCACCGCGCACCGACCACCGCGCCCCTCAGACGAGGGGAACAAAACCCAGCCGGAGCCGGTGCTCACCGGCGAGCAACTGGTGGCCGGGGAGGACGCCCGGTCCGCACGAAGCTGAGCCCAGGCCCTGGTGGGCCAGGTCCAGGTGCAGGTGCACACGGCCGTCCGGGGTCAGCTCGTGGGGATGCCGGGCCGCGTCCAGCGCGTGGTCGCTCCACCGGCGGGCCGTCAGGTCGAACTCCCGGTAGCCCTCGACCCGCAGGCCCGACCCGTCCGGGCGGCGCAGCTCCGCCCAGCGGACCCCGGACCGGTTCCCGTTCTCCTGCGGACGCAGGTACGGGGTCTGGAGCCCGTCCACCGTGCTGGTGAACCGTCCGACCCGCACACCCTGGCCCATGTCCCGGTAGGCCTCGCCCGGCCCGCATCCGAACCACTCCACCGTGTCCAGGTCCGCGGGCACCGTCAGGCCCAGGCCCAGCCGGGGCAGCGGGCAGATCCACTCCCCCGTCGCCTCAGCCGTCAGGTCCAACCACAGCACTCCAGCCGACGACGTCCACCAGTACTCCACGTCCATGCCCAGGTCACGCGCGGCCGGGGCGACCCTGGTGCGCACCACCAGGGCATCCTCGTCCACCTCCGCCGAGACCAGGCGTTCGGTCAACCGGTCCAGACCGAGCGCCCGCCAGAAGGGGGCCACCGCCATGCCGTGCAGGCCCTCGTCGTTATCGGTCGGGGCCCGCCACAGGTCCAGCCGCGGCGCGCCGACCTCCAGCCCGCCCAGCGCCCGCAGCGCCCCGGTCCGCTCGTCGAAGAAACCGGCACCGACCCGGACGAGGCTTCCCCGCTCCATCGGGGTGGAGGGGGTGCCTTCGGATGCGGTGGGGATGTCGCGGACCAGCACCTGGCCCCAGGAGACCTCGTGGCCCGGCTCGGCCCAGGGGGTCTGCTCCGCCAGGTGCGCGGAGACCGTCAGCCAGGTCTCGGTGGTCGGACCTGCCCCCTGAGCGGGGCGTGCGGGGGCTGCAAGCAGTTCGCGGAGTGCCGACAGCGTCACCTCCGCGCTCTCGCCGGGGCCGATGACCGGGACGTCCACAACACCCTCAGCGACCAGAACGCCCTCCCGCTCCGCCCGCCAGCGGAACTCCAGACCGGCGGTGTCCTGCACCTCCCAGTGGTTGGCCACCGCGACGGTCGGCGCTCCGCCCTGCGCGCCCCGGTCCACGGAGATCCTGACCGGGGCGAAGGTCCTGGCCAGCGCGGTCAGACCCGGCCCCGGCGCGCGGTCCGGGAACAGCAGCCCGTCCGCCACGAAGTTGCCGTCGTGCAGGACCTCGCCGAAGTCACCGCCGTAGGCGAACCACTCCGTGCCGTCCGCCTCCCGCCGTCGGATCCCGTGGTCGATCCACTCCCAGACGAACGCGCCCTGGCAGCGCGGATACCGCTCGAACAGCCGCTGGTACTCCTCCAGCCCGCCCGGCCCCGCACCCATCGCGTGCGCGTACTCGCACAGCACGAACGGCAGGCCGCGCCGGTGGGCGTCGGCCTCCGGGTCCTCCGTTGCGGGCTCCGCGCCCCGGCCGATCGCGTCGACCTCGTCGTGCGGGGCGTACATCCGCGAGTACACGTCCACGAAGGAGCTGTCCCGGTCGCCCTCGTAGTGCACCAGCCGGGTGGGGTCGTGCTCGCGGGTCCACTCGGCCATGGCGCGCAGGTTCTGTCCGGTACCCGCCTCGTTGCCGAGCGACCACAGGATGATGCTCGGGTGGTTGCGGTCCCGCGCCACCGTGCGCCGCATGCGGTCCAGGTAGGCCTCGCGCCAGCGGGGGTCGTCGGAGGGGTTGTTCCGCCACTCCACCACCTCGAAGCCGTGGGTTTCCAGGTCGCACTCGTCCACCACCCAGAGCCCCAGCTCGTCGCAGAGGTCGAGGAAGTCCGGGTGCGGCGGGTAGTGGCTGGTGCGCACGGCGTTGATGTTGTGCCGCTTCATCAGCAGCACGTCCTCGCGCATGGTCTCCCGCGGAACCGCCCGCCCGTGGTCTGGGTGCCACTCGTGCCGGTTGACCCCGCGGAGCAGCAGGGGGACACCGTTCACCCGCAGTTGCCCGCCCTCGGTGTCCACCGTCCGGAAACCCACCCGCAGCCGCACCCTCTCCCCCGGCGCGACCACCTCGGCGTCGTACAGGCGCGGAACCTCCGCCGACCACGGATCCACCGGACCGACCTCGTGGGTGCTCCCGGTCCGGACCCCTGCGAGCCCCAGTTCGGGCAGGTCCACCACGGCCTCCGGCGAGCCCACGACGTCCACCTTCAGAGTGCCCTCCCCGGTCCGGTGGTCGTATTCGGCGCGCACGGTGACGTCCTCGACCCCCTCGGCGGGCCGGGCGAGCAGGGCCACGTCGCGGAAGATCCCCGACAGCCACCACATGTCCTGGTCCTCCAGGTAGCTCCCGGACGACCACTGGTGCACCCGCACCGCCAGCACGTTGCGTCCCGGCCGCAGCAGGTGTCCCACGTCGAACTCACTCACCAGGCGGCTGCCGGTCGCGAAGCCCACGTCGGCCCCGTTCAGCCACACCCGGAAACACGAGTCCACTCCGTCGAAGCGCAGCACCGCACCCTCCGCTTCGGAGGTCCCGTCTCCCGTGGCCGCACCGCCGCCGGCCGGCCACCCCTGTGGCAGCTCGAACACCCTCCGGTAGTCCCCGGTCGGGTTCTCGTCCGGGACCCTTGGCGGCTCGAGGGGGAAGGGGTAGTGGATGTTCGTGTACGCGGGGGCGCCGTAGCCGTGCAGCTGCCAGTGGGAGGGCACCGTGAGCTCGTCCCAGTCGGCGTCACGGAAGTCGGGCCGCTCGAACCCGTCGGTCGCCAACCGGGCTTCGGGCCGCAGCCGGAACCGCCACGCGCCGTTCAGGTCCAGCGCCGGCGCGTCCGATGCCAGCCGGGCGCGCGGTACGCGGGCTCCGGCCGAGGGGCCGAAGCCGTCGAGGTAGTTGGGGAGAATAAGGGACACTCAGACCTCCGTGAAGTGCAGCAACAGGACCTGGGCCGGGTTGAGGTTGGGCATCTGCAGTCCGGACCGGGCCAGCACGGCGCCGGACGCGACCGTCTCCCGCTGGAACCACTCGGGCAGCACCTGCTGCATGGTGGACGGCCACCCGGTCTCCTGCCGCCAGACGACCCGGTACCGGCGGTCCTCCCGCAGGCCCGGGATCCGGAGCCGTCCGGGCAGTGCGCGTACGGAGGACTCCAACCGGGCGTACCGGAACACCGCCTCGCCACCGTCCCGGGACACCACACCGTCGAGCTGGTCGGCCGGATCGGTCGGGTCCGCGTGCACCGGGTCCCCCGAGTGCAGCAGCTGCCGCAGCTCCTTGTACAGGCCGATCCAAGAGGTCAGCGCCGCGAGCTCGTCCTCCGAACAGCCGGTGACGTCCCACTCGATGCCGGCGTGCGACATCAGGCTGGTGAGCAGTCGGGTGGGCAGGTCTGCGGCGCGGCCCGTGGTGTGCGCCTCGGGCCCGCCCACATGGCTGCCGACCAGCTCGGGCGGCAGCAGCAGCCCGGTCCAGCGCTGGATGGCCAGCCGCTCCAGGGGATCGTTGGTGTCCGAGGCCCACACCCGGTCGGTGCGGGCGATAATGCCCAGGTCGACGCGGCCGCCGCCGGAGGAGCACGACTCGATCTCCAAGCCGGGGTGGCGTTCGCGCAGGCGGTCGAACAGCTCGTAGGCCGCCAGGGTCTGACCGTGCACACCCGCACCACCGGTGGGTACGTGTACCGCCTCCATGAGGTCCCGGTTGTGGTCCCACTTCAGGTAGTCGATCCGGTACTCGGTGACCAGCGCGTCCAGGCGCTCGAACACGTACTCCAGCGCCTCCGGCCGGCCCAGGTCCAGCACCTGCTGGCTCCGGCTGGGCGGCGGCAGGTGCCCTTCGGGTGCGAGCATCCAGTCCGGGTGTGCCCGGACGAGGTCGGAGTCGGGGTTGACCATCTCCGGTTCCACCCACAGACCGACTTCCATGCCCAGGGACCGGACGTGGTCGAAGAGCGGGTGAAGGCCCTCCGGCCACACCTCGGTATCCACGGTCCAGTCGCCGAGCCCGGCGGTGTCGTCGCGGCGGCCCTTGAACCAGCCGTCGTCCAGCACGAAGCGTTCCGCCCCGATCCGCGCGGCGGTGTCGGCGAGCTCCTTGAGTCGGCCCAGATCGTGGTCGAAGTAGACCGCCTCCCAGGTGTTGAGGACCACCGGCCGGGGCGAGGAAGGGTGTTCGGGGCGCGCGCGGAGCCACCGGTGGACCCGCGCGGACATGCCGTCCAACCCCTGATCCGACCAAGAGAGGCATACCCACGGCGTGCTGTAGGACTCTCCCTCGGCCAGCCGCACTTCGCCGGGGTGGAGGAGCTCTCCGCCCGCGATCACCGCGTCGGCCTGTCCGGCGCCCTCGGGGAGGCGCTCGGCCAGGTGGACGTTGTCCCCGCTCCAGCCGACGTGTGCGCCCCAGACCTCACCGTGCCGGAACCCGAAACCGCTGCTGCCCGCGGTGAGAAGCAGGGGTGCGTCGTGGCCGGAGCGTCCGCGCCGGGAGGCGCGCATCCGGGTGCCCATGGTGAGCGCTTGGCGCTGCGGGGAGCGCTCGCGGATCCACCTCCCGGTCAGGTCCAGCACCTCCTCCGCCTCCCGCGGTAGCGGCAGGCTGACGTGGAGCGCGTCCAGAGTCCACGGGACGGTTTCGAGATTGGTGACGGTGTTGCGCGCCCGGACCAGCCCGGAGGCCTCCATCCGCAGTTCGCACCGGGCCCTCAGCCCGCCGCCCTCGACGGTCGCCGTGACGCGACCGCCTTCGTCCGGGCCATCCGCCCCTTCCAGGGGGTCGACGACCACCTCGGCCGGGCCCCACTTCGGGTAGGTCACGCGCCCGTCGTGGTGTCCGGCCAGCCCGGGGTGCCCGCGCCAGCCCTCCCCCTGCGTGGGCAGCAGCGACACCCAGGTGGGCACGTCCACCCCGTTGTTGGCGGCCGGGGCGGAGGCGGCTACGGCCAGCCCCTCGAAGTCGGGAAGGTCCGCTCCCCAGTGCAGGACGTGCGGCATGCCGGAGTCGGGAACCCCGAGGACCAGGGCGGTCCCAGCGGCCCGGAGTTCGATGGTGCGGTTGGTCATCCCTTGCTCGCTCCCAAGGTCAGTCCGGCCACGAAGTGGCGTTGCGGTGCACGGTGGCCCCTCCAGCACGCCACTGAGCCGTGAACGCAGTCACAGGGGAAACCTCCCCATAGTCGGCACCCCCTCCATGTCATGTCAACAGACATCAACTATTTCCAACAAAAAATGGCCGGGAAAGCCAAGAATTGACACCCCCACCGAACATCTGGACACTGTGATCGAACAAGATCCAACATTGATCGCTCGGGAGGGCGGATGCTGGCCGCGCAACGGCAGGAGTTGATCCTCGAACAGGTCCGGCGGGACGGGGGCGTCCGTGTCACCGAGCTCGTCGAGGCCTTCTCCGTCTCGGACATGACCGTCCGGCGCGACCTGGACACCTTGGAGCACCGGGGTGAGCTGCGCAAGGTCCACGGCGGTGCGGTCGCCCCCGAGGGGGCCCGCACCGAAGAGCCCGGGTTCGAAGCGAAGTCGACCCGCCAGTCCGCGGAGAAGCACGCCATCGCCCGCGCCATCGCCGAGCTCGTCGAACCGCACAGCGCGGTGGGACTGTCCGCCGGAACCACCACCGCCCTGGTCGCCGAGTACCTGCGCCAGACACCCGGGCTCACGGTCATCACCAACTCGATGCACGTGGCCGAGGTGTTCTACCAGTCAGAGCGCACCGACCAGACCGTCGCGCTGACCGGTGGTTTCCGCACCCCCTCGGACGCCCTCGTGGGTCCGATCGCGCTGGCCTCCATCCGAGGGCTCAACCTGGACACGCTCGTCCTCGGTGTACACGGCATCCACGAGCGCGCCGGGTTCAGCACGCCGAACCTCTTGGAGTCCGAGACCAACCAGGCGCTGGTGGAATCCGCCGACCACCTGGTGATCGCCGCCGACCACACCAAGTGGGGCACCGTCGGGATCAGCACCATCGCCCCGCTGAGCCGCTGCGACGTGCTCGTCACCGACGACGGCCTGGGCCCGGCCGCGCGCGAAACCCTCCAAGACCGCGTGGGCCGCCTCGTGGTCGCCGACGTCCCCCCGGAGAGCGCATGAAGAAGACCACCGCCCGCCTGGCCGACGGCCGCGAGATCATCTACTTCGACGAGTCCGGCGGCGACCGGGAGGAGTCCCCGGACCTGCGGGACCTGCCGCCCGCCGCGCCCGGTTCGCAGCTGCGGTGGGACCCGCTGGCCCGCGAGCACGTGGTGGTCGCCGCGCACCGCCAGGGCCGAACCCATCTGCCGCCGAGCGACGAGTGCCCGCTGTGCCCCTCGGACGGCGGTCGGCTGACCGAGGTGCCCTCGTCCTCCTACGACGTGGTGGCCTTCGAGAACCGGTTTCCCTCCCTGAGCGGCGCCGAGGGCCGCTGCGAGGTGCTCTGCTTCTCGTCCGACCACAACACCTCCCTCGCCGAACTCGGCACCGGCCGCCTGCGCACCATCGTGGACGCCTGGGCCGACCGCACCCAGGACCTGTCCGCACGGGACGGGGTAACGCAGGTGTACGTCTTCGAGAACCGGGGCCCCGAGATCGGGGTGACCCTGCACCACCCGCACGGGCAGATCTACGCGCTTCCGTTCGTCACCCCTCGGACCGAGCGCGACCTGGAATCGGCCCGCCTGCACCTGGAGGAGACCGGACGCGACCTGTTCGCCGGCATCCTGGAGTCCGAGCAGAAGGGTTCCCGGGTGGTGCTGAGCAACGAGCACTGGACCGCCTTCGTCCCCGAGGCCGCCCGCTGGCCGGTGGAGGTGCACGTGTACCCCCACCGCGCCGTGCCCGACCTACCCGCGCTGAACGACGCTGAGCGCGACGCCTTCGCCGCGCTCTACACGGACCTCCTCGGCCGGATGGACCGGCTGTTCGACGCCCCGCTGCCCTACGTGTCCGCCTGGCACCAGGCCCCGGTCGGCGACCCGGTGCGACGCCGACTCGCCCGGCTGCGCCTGGAACTGTTCTCCGTGCGCCGCGCACCCGGCAAACTCAAGTACCTGGCCGGGACCGAGTCCGGCATGGGTGTGTTCATCAACGACGTGGCCCCCGAGACCACGGCCACGCGACTCCGAGAGGTCTGACCGTGAAGCTCCTCGTCACCGGCGGTGCCGGTTATATCGGCAGCGTCGTCACCGCGCTCCTGGTGGAGGCCGGGCACGAGGTCACCGTGCTCGACGTGCTCTCCGCCGGACACCGTGACGCCGTCCCCCCGGGCGCGACCCTGGTGGAGGGCGACGTCCACCGCGCCGCGGAGGTGCTCGACCCGTCCTTCGACGCCGTCCTGCACTTCGCAGCGAAGTCGTTGGTGGGCGAGTCCGTCCAAGAACCGGGACGGTACTGGGCCAACAACGTGGGTGGAAGCCTCGCCCTGCTGGAGGCCATGCGCACCCACAGTGTGGGCAGCCTGGTGTTCTCCTCCACCGCCGCCACCTACGGCGACCCGCCTTCGGACGCGCCGCTGCGAGAAAGCGACCCCGCCGTGCCCACCAACCCCTACGGCGCGAGCAAGCTCGCCGTGGACCACATGCTGGCCGGGTGGGCCGAGGCCCACGGGCTGGGCGCGGTGAGTCTGCGCTACTTCAACGTGGCCGGCGCGCACCGCGGCTGCGGCGAGCGCCACGATCCTGAGACCCACCTCGTCCCGAACCTCCTCCGAGTGGCCACCGGCGAGGTCCCGCACGCCTCGGTCTTCGGCACCGACTACCCCACCGTTGACGGGACCGCGGTCCGCGACTACCTGCACGTCGCCGACCTGGCCGACGCCCACCTGCGCGCGCTGGAGCACGTGGCCCCCGGTACCCACCGGGTGTACAACCTGGGCAGCGGCGGCGGGTACACCGTGCGCCAGGTTCTGGCGGCCGTCCGGCAGGTCACCGGACACCCCGTCCCGGTGGTGGACGGGCCGCGGCGGCCGGGCGACCCGGCGGTGCTGGTGGCGGCCAACGACCGCGCCCGCCGTGAACTGGGCTGGGAGCCGCTCCGGACGCTGGACGAGATGGTGGCGGACGCCTGGGCCTTCGCCCGAGGACGGGAGGTGACCGCGTGAGCACCGGGACCAACACGGGCGCCGGGCCCAGTGCGGGAGCCGGAGCCGACACCGGCGCCGGAATCGACACGGACGGCCTCTCGTCGGAATTCCGGAAGGCGTTCGGAGCCGAACCGGACGGGGTGTGGACCGCCCCGGGACGCATCAACCTCATCGGCGAGCACACCGACTACAACGACGGTTTCGCCCTGCCCGTCGCCCTGCCCCATTCCCTGACCGTGGCCGCCGCCCGCCGTGAGGACAGGGTGGTGCGGCTGCGCTCCCGGCAGTTCTCGGACGTCATCGAGGCGCCGCTGGCGGAACTGTCCCCCGGGTCGGTCCCCGGCTGGGCGGCCTACCAGGCCGGTGCCCTGTGGGTACTGGCCGACGAGGGCTACCGCTTCGGCGGGCTGGACCTGCTGGTGGACAGCTCCATCCCGACGGGGACCGGGTTGTCCACGTCCGCGGCGGTGTGCTGTGCGACGGTGCTCGCCGCCACCGGCCTGAACGGGGCTGAGCCCGCACCGGCCGAGGTCGCGCGGTTGGCCCAGCGCGCGGAGAACGACTTCGTGGGCATGCCCTGCGGGATCATGGACCAGTCCGCAGTGATGCTGTCCGACGAGGGTCGGGCGCTGTTCCTGGACTGCCGTTCACTGGAGACCGAGCAGGTGCCGTTCGACCCGGCCGCGCACGGACTGTCGCTGCTGGTGGTGGACACCCGGGCACCGCGCCGCCTGGTGGAGGGCGCCTACGCCGAACGGCGGCGCTCCTGTGAGGAGGCCGCGCGGACCCTGAGGGTCTCCGCGCTACGCGACATCTCCTCCGAGGGCTTGCCCGAGGCCTTGGCCGCGCTCCCCGACGACGTGACGCGGAGCCGTGTACGGCACGTGGTCACCGAGAACGCCCGGGTTCTGGACACCGTGGCCCTGTTCCGCGCCGGTCGGCCCCGTGAGGCCGGTCCGCTGTTCACCGCTTCGCACGTCTCCCTGCGCGACGACTACGAGGTGAGCGTCCCCGAGGTGGACGCCGCGGTGGAGGCCGTGCTGTCCGCGGGCGCTTTGGGCGCGCGGATCACCGGGGGCGGCTTCGGCGGCTGCGTGATCGCCTTGGTGGACTCAGGCCGAACGGAGGCCTGCGCGGAGGCGGCGCGCGAGGCGTACGCGGAGCGGGGGTTCGACGCACCGGTGGTCTTCACCGCCCTGCCGTCGGCCGGCGCCCGCCGCCTCCGCTAACACCTGATGATCCTGCCCCCAGCTCCACCTTCGGCGGCCGAGGGTGGAGACAGGGGCAAGATCATCGCCGGTTAGCGGGGTCACCACTCGGCGGAGGCGAGAATGTCGTCGGCCTCCGCCATCTCGTAGCCGTCCACCACCAGGATCTCCGGACCGTCCAGTAGCCACATCCGCTGGACGTAGTAGCCCAGATCGCCGGTGGCCGGGTCCATACAGGTCGCGGAGCCCTCGGTACGGGTGGCGCTCTCCGTACCCAACTGCACCTCGTCCAGGTCCCACTCCCCGGCCCCTCGGAAGTAGGGGGAGGTCTCGGGGTGCACGCCCTGGCCGCTCGGACAGGGCGCGGGGTTGCTGGACGGACCGTAGGCGCTGTTCGGTCCCCCGTTCTCCAGGCTCTGCAGGGGAGCGAAGCCGGCACCGCCGTACTGCATGGCCCCGGGCCCGAGGACCTTCAGGTGTTCGCAGCCGGTGGTGGTGTCGCCCCACTCCCATGCCTCGCCGTCGCCGTCCAGCGGGCCCTCGGAGTCCTCGGTGCACACGGGATCCTGGTCCTCCGGGTACAGCACCAGCCAGTCCTCGACGACGGGCTCACCCTCGGAGTCGGGGACATCGGACTGGAAGGACTCATCGGACAGGGTCTCAGCGGCCCACCCCTCGGGAAGGGAGACCGTCATCCCGCGGTACTCGACCGTCTCCTCTGGGTCCTCGTCCTCGTTCTCCGGGCCCGGATCGGCTTCGGCCGCCTCCTCGCCCCCGCCGAACGGCAGGAGGGGTTCACCCGCGTAGACGCGGCCGCCCATCCAGCCTGCCGCGCCCACCGCGAGCGCCAGGGCGCCGGCACCGACGCCCAGGAGCACCTTGCTTCCCAGAACGCCCCCGGCGGCTCCGCCGACGGCAGCGGTCCCGGCGGCACCCCCGGCCGATGCCGCCGAACCGGTGGCGCTCGCCAGGGCCGCACCCGCCACGACCCACCGGCCCGCACCGCGCACCTCCTCGAAGCCCTGCCAGGACCGGCCGACCAAGGCGCGCAGCCGGTCCCTGGTGGCCTGGCCCTGGGCGCCCGGACCGCCGAGCACGAGGACTGCACCGAGCGCCTCCACCGCGTGCGGGCGCTCGTCCGGTTCCGGTGACAGTGCTGCGGCGATCAGCGGGCGGAGCTCATCGGGGAGCCCGTTAACGTCGGCCTGGCCGGACCGGGCACGTTCCAGGAGGGTGTTGGTGTCACCCGAACCGAACGGTCCCCGCCCGGTGGCCGCATAGACCACCAAGCCCGCCCAGGCGAACATGTCGGCCTTCGGGGTTCCGGTGGAACCGGACAGGCGCTCGGGCGCCACCCAGCCGGGGGTACCGAACACCCCCCGTTCCGCGCTCGCGTCCCCGGAGTCGCGAGCGATCCCGAAGTCGAGGACCCTCGGTCCCTCCGGGGACAGGACGACGTTGGCCGGTTTGACCTCCCGGTGGGTGATCCCGGCGGCGTGGATCGCCGAGAGCGCTTCCGCGGTACCGGCCGCGAAGGCCAGCAGCCGTTCCCCGTCGAGAACACCGCGGTCGCGCACGTGCGCGGTCAGCGTGCGCCCGGGAACGAAGGATGTGGCGAGCCACGGCTGTTCGGCGGCCGGGTCCGCGCCGAGAATGGCGGGGGCGCAGTCCGCGTCCACCCGGCCCAGCAGCTCTGCCTCCTGGGCGAACTGTTCCCGGTACACGGGGTCCGCGGCCACGTGGGGGTGGACGACCTTGACCGCGACTCGGCCTCCGTCAGGGGCAAGAGCGCCGTACACGGCACCCATGCCGCCAGCGCCCAACCTCCCCACCAAGGAAAAGGGACCGACGGCGACGGGGTCGTCCGGACGGAGCGGGGCGAAACCCGAAGGCAGGGGGGTCATTCCTTCGACTCACTTCTCGTTGGTTGACTGACTCCCCGTGTGACTCCCCTGACCCTACGGAGGTTCGGCCCCGCATCTGAAGACCGTCCCGACTGTGCGTTCACCGACGCCGTCCGGTCGGCCGTCCGCATCCGGTGATACGCGGGGCCGGTTATCGGCGTTCGAGGACCTCTTCGACCGCGTCGGCCGCCGCATGTGCCCCGCCCGCTTCGGAGATCTCGCCGCGCATCCACACCAGGCGCTCGTGGACGGCGGGGTCGTCGGCGACCCGGCCCACCGCCTTCCAGAGGCTGTCGGCGTCGAGGTGCTCCGGGTCCAGGGCGAGACCAAGGCCCAGGGCCTGTACGCGGTCGGCGTTGGCCCGCTGTTCGGCCATCTGGGGCAGGGCGACCATCGGCACCCCGGCGTCGAGGCCCTCCATCGTGCCGCCCATGCCGGCGTGGGTGACGAACACGCTCGCGTGCCGGAGCACCGCGAGTTGGGGCACCTGTGGGTGGACCTCGACGTTGGGCGGGAGTACTCCGAGGTCGGCGGGATCGGTGGCACCGATCGCCATGACCACCTGCCAGGGCAGGTCGGCGGCGCTCTGGGCCACCATCCGGTAGAAGTCGGGGCGGTCGTTGTAGGAGGTGCCCAGGGAGACCAGGACGACGGGGGCGTCCGAAGGCGGGGACCAGTCGCTCTGGAAGGCGCGGCCGGTGAGTCCGGGGCCGACGAACCGGTACCCCTCCCGGAAGGTGTCGCCCTCGTATTGGAAGGCCCGGGGCAGCATGACCAGCCGGTCCGCGGCACCGGTGCCTTGAAGGAAGGAGCCGACGTCGGTGATGCCCTGGCTCTTCAGGTACCGGCCGATGCGCAGGATCATGAGCAGGAAGCGCGGGCTCAAAGCGTTGAACGTCGTGTAGTCGTGGTGCAGCGACCAGTGCTTGTTGCTCACCAGGTTGGGCCAGGTCTCGACGGCGGGAACACCCCACTGCCGGGCCAGCATCCGCCCCCACCAGGCAAGCGGGCCGTCATGGACGACGAGGTCCGGGGCCTCCCGGTTGACCTGGGATGCGTGGACCACCTTGGTCTCCCCCAGCAGCATCCCCATCGCGCGGACGAACTCCTTGCCGTGCATCTGCGGCACCGCACCGGCGCTTCGGGACCACGTGCTGGGGGCGGGAACGTATTCGGCGCCGGTCTCCTCGATGCGCTCGGCGAACACCTCAGGGGCGGCGAACGTGACGCGGTGACCGCGCCGGACGAGTTCGGTGGCCAACCCGAGCATGGGGTTGACGTGCCCCGGCCCTTTGGGGGCGAAGAAGGCGATGTGGACCATGGGCCCAATATACGGAGCGGGCTCCGGCCGGGAGGGTCCCCGCATGCCGGGCGGTGTCCGGATGCGGGCGCACCCTTGCTGGGAGCGTTTCCATGCAGGAGGCTTCAGGGGTACGGAGCACAGGGGGGACACCCCCGCCCCTGGACGGATCCCGGGGCGCCACTGAAACGGGAGAGCCGCATGGGACTGCGATTCGGACTGCTGGGCACCGGTTTCTGGGCCGCGGAGACACAGGGGCCCGCGCTGGCCGCGCACCCGGGGGCGACCCTGGCCGGGGTGTGGGGGCGCGACCCCGCCAAGGCCGCAGCGCTCGCCGAGAAGCTCGGTACCCGGCCCTACGAGGACGCGGACGCGCTCATCGCCGACGTCGACGCCGTCGCGGTCGCCCTACCGCCGGATGTGCAGGGCGACCTCGCCCTGCGTGCGGCCAAGGCCGGAAGACACCTCCTGCTGGACAAACCGGTCGCCCTGTCCACCGAGGTCGCGGACGCGGTCGTCGCCGAGGCCGAGGCACGGGGACTGGCTTCGGTGGTGTTCTTCACCAACCGCTTCTCGGACGGGGTGAACGAATTCCTCCGAGCGGCGGCCACCGAAGGCGGCTGGCACGGCGTGCGGGCGACCCTGTTCGCGTCGATCTTCCAGCCGGGCAACCCGTTCGGGGCCTCCCCGTGGCGGCGGGAGAAGGGCGGCCTGTGGGACGTGGGCCCGCACGTGCTCTCCATGGTGCTGCCCGTGCTCGGCCCGGTCGAGGAGGTCACCGCGATAGCGGGGCCCAGGGACAGCGTGCACATGCTGACCCGGCACCCCAAGGCCGTGGGATCGTACTCGGTGACCCTGGACGCGGCACCCGAGTCCGGGGACTTCTCGGTCGACCTCTACGGCGAGAGCGGGTGGCGGTCGGTGCCTGGCGGCGACCGGAGCCCGGTCGAGGCATTCGGCGCAGCGATCGATCGGCTGGTCAGCCAGGTGGAGCGGGGTCCCGGCGACCCCTGCGACGTGCGCTTCGGCCGCGACGTGGTGGCGGTCCTGGCCGCGGCGGAGGCCTCCGTCCGCTCCGGCCGGACCGTGCACGTGGCTGAGGCCACCGGATCGGATCCGGTGGCCTCAGAGTGATGTCGGTGAACGGTTCCGGCGGTCAGGCGGTCTTCCCCGCGTTGTGGGAGTACACGCCGTCGGCGAGGTAGACGATCCCGGCGGCCACCAGCACCTGGACGACGAGCACCAGGAGCCAGGCTGTCGTGAAGAAGCTGGCGATCCAACCGCCGAGGAACGCCGCAACGATGCCCAGGACCAAAGTCAGCCAGATGGGTAGGTGCTGCTTACCGGGGACGACGAGTCGTCCCAACGCGCCGATGATCAGTCCGACGATGAGCGCGCTGATGATTCCGGTGATCTCCACGGGTCCTCCCCAGGTAGACGCCTCCCCCCTGTTCCCCGCACAGCAGAGGAGGACACGCCCGATCCCTTCCCGGAACTAAGCTTTTGCCCGCTTTTTGGAGCTTTGAGAATCTGACCGCTGGTGCACGGGTGCCTGCACGTGGCACCGCGAGTGACCGGATTAGTTCCGAAAGCAAGGGGGCACTACTTCCGCCCGGACGGCACCCCGGTCGTCGCCTACCAGTCGATGGCGGACCTCAGCGCGCGGCTGATCGAGGCTCCCTCATCCGGCTCCCTCGGGTTCGAAACCGATGACCGGCCACACATCGTCTAGGGCGTGTTCGGTGGATGCTGCCCGTCGAGAAGGTGCTGCGCCGTGGGTGTCCGTTGAGGGTTGGTGGCGGGCGACGGGCGGGCGTATCCAGTGGTGCTGGCACAAGGCCGAAGAAGGAGTTCCCCTACTGTGCGCTGCCTCGCAAGCTCGGCAGCATCGCACAGCGGGGGCCCGCCCGGGTTCGGCTGTCGACTGAGAGATGCGCAGTGACAGTGCCGCTGGGGCGACGCGCAGCAGGGTATGTGTCCGCCGAACATGCCCTAGTCCCGGAAGGCTCCCGCTGAATACGAGTGGATCTGCTCCCGAGCTCCTGCGCTGCCACTCCCCGCTCTGCGGGGCGGGGGATAGCTGTCGCCCGGGAAAGCCCCGGACGGGGCCGCAGCGGGACCCTGTACACGCCAGAGGTGCCGTGTCGAACCCCGCTCGACACGGCACCTCCTTCTGCGGCAGCTCGTGCGCTACGGGCCGCGGCCCCTACCCGGGCTCAGGCGGCCAGGGTCTGGGACCGGCGCGGAGTCCGAATCCGCGCCCACAGGGGCCGGGGGCGGGTCCGGGCCCGGTCGGCCCGGCGCTCGCGGAGGGCGGCACTCTCCATCTCGGCGCGGTAGAGGTCTGCGGCCTGGGCGCTGAGGTCGGGGTGCATGGCGTCTCCTCCGGGTCTGTGTGCCGGGTGCGTTCGCCCGACTGCTTACAGACTCGCGCTAAGGCCCCGGGCCGCACATCGGAAGAGGACTGTAGAAAAGCGCCCGACACGATGCCTTAGGTCCGGAGTGCCGGTACCTCAGACTCGGACGGGTACCTTAGGTACCTCAGCCGGGGAAGCCGCGGACGTCGGCGATGATCCGCCCCGCGCCGATGACGCTGATGCCGGAGATCCAGGTGCGGTCGTCGACGGGGTGGGCGTTGCCCACGGACACGGCACCGAGGAGCGTCGGGCGGGTTTCGTCCGGGCTCGGCCTCCGCTTCTGCCGTCCGCAGAAGGCCACCGGGCCCCTCCCGCACCTCCCCTCCCCGACGTAAGCTCAGAAGTCGGGATCCAGAGCTACCGGGAGGCACCGATGTCCGAAAGCGTCCTACACGCCCTGGACGCGGCCCGAAGGGGTAACCGCTCCGGGGATGGCCCGGAGGAGCCGCTCATGCGCGACCTCATCGGTGACCTGCTGCGCCGCACTCGGGTGGAACAGGGCCGGACCCTGCGTGAGGTGGCCGAGGACGCCCAGGTGTCCCTCCCCTACCTCTCGGAGATCGAGCGCGGCCGCAAGGAGGCCTCCTCCGAACTCCTCGCCGCGATCTACCGTTCCCTCGGCCTGGGCATCGCCGACGTCCTCGGCGAGCTCTACCAGCGCACCCACCTGGCCCGCTTCGAACGGGCCGGGGCACGGCAGGCACACCTGTCCCCGGTCAACGGGACCGCCACCTCCCGAGCCGGGCAGGCCAGGGTCATGTCCCTGGCGGCCTGAGCCCGGCTCCTGACACCGCGCCACGGTCCTCGGCCGCCTGACCCCGGTCCCTGAACGGCATCGCGTCCGGCCCATCCCACCGCGCGTTGCCCGGGCGGTCCCGGGCCTTCCGGCCCGGGACCGCCGCCGTCCATGCCGCCAGCTCAGCTAGGGCATGACCGGTTCCTGGATTTCCCTGGTGGTGATCACGCCGTCCACCAGGCCGTACTCCTTGGCCTGCTGGGCGGTGAAGATCTTGTCCCGGTCGGTGTCGGCGCGCAGCTGCTCCTGCGTCTGTCCCGTGTGCCGGGCCAGGATGTCCTCCACCTGGGCACGGATCCGCAGGATCTCGGCCGCCTGGATCTGCAGGTCCGCTGCCTCGCCACGCCCCTCGGCGGAGGGCTGGTGGAGCAGCACGCGGGCGTGCTCCAGGGCGGTCCGTTTTCCGGGGGTCCCGGCCGCGAGCAGTACGGCCCCCGCCGAAGCGGCCTGCCCCATGCACACGGTGGCCACATCCGAGCGGACGAAGCGCATCGTGTCGTAGATGGCGGTCAGGGCGGTGTTCGAGCCGCCCGGGGAGTTGATGTAGAGCTGGATGTCCATCTCTGAGCTCTCGTAGTCCAGGTGCAGCATCTGTGCCATGACGACGTTGGCCACGTCGTCGTCGATCGGGGTCCCCAGGAAGATGATCCGCTCGGACAGCAGGCGGCTGAACACGTCGAACGAGCGCTCTCCGTTCGGTGTCCGCTCGACCACCATCGGAACCGTGTAACGACCGCTCACTTCGAACCCCCCGTCCGCGTGGCGAACCCGGGCGAGTTCCCGCCCAGGCGCATACCGCCCGCCATCTGTCCCGCCGAGTCGACCACGTGGTCGATGAACCCGTACTCCCGCGCCTCCTCGGCGGTGAACCAGGCGTCCCGGTGCTGGTCCTTGGCGATGGTCTCCTCGCTCTGACCGCTGTGCTCGGCGATCAGCCGGATCATCGTCTGTTTGGTGTGCGCCAGGTTCTCGGCCTGGATGGCGATGTCGGCGGCGGTCCCGCCCAGCCCGCCCGAGGGCTGGTGCATCATGATCCGCGCGTTCGGCAGGCTGTACCGCTTGCCAGGGGCTCCGGTACAGGCCAGGAACTGGCCCATGCTCGCGGCGAACCCCATGACCAGGGTGGACACGTCGTTCGGGATGAAGTTCATCGTGTCGTAGATGGCCAGACCGGCGGAGACGACCCCGCCCGGGCTGTTGATCGCCAGGGTGATGTCCTTATGCGGGTCCTCATCGGCGAGCAGAAGGATCTGCGCGCAGACCCGGTTGGCGCTGTCCTCGTCGACCTGCGTGCCCAGCATGACGACGCGGCTGCGCAGCAGGCGCGCGGCGAGCTGGTCGTCGAAGGTGCCGCTCGGCGGGTACTCCGCGGCGGACTGGTGGTGTATCGGCATTGGCCCTCCTCGAACCGGCGTTTCGGACGCGGACCACTCGTCCGCTCCCGCCGGTGCCTTCAGCGTGCGTCGAGGAGAGCTCTGACCTCCACCTTTTCGGCCCGGGGCAGATCTGCCCACGGCAGACCGGCCCAGAGAACCGTCGGGATCAGGTGTCGTCTATGGCTTCGCGCAGGTCGCGCAGGACGTCGAGGACGACGGGGCGCAGGGACGGCCTGATCGCGTCGAAGACCTGCCGCTGTTTGCGCTCCATGTATTTGCGGCGCTCGGCCAGGACCCGCTCGCCCTCCTCCGTGATCGTGACGACGGTGCTGCGCTCGTCACGGTCGGAGCGGCGGCGGCACAGCATGCCCTTGCGCTCGAGCTGCTGGATCATCCGAGTGGCCGAGGGCGATGACACGCCGACGATGTGAGCAACCGCACCGACACTCGGATTGTCCAGGCCGCGTACGGCTTCCATCAGCAGCGACTGTGTCAGGGTGAGTTCCTCAGCGCCGCGATGCCCGTGCCCGCCGCGGGCGCGGGCGTGTAGCGCCGCGTTGATCAGTTCGGTCCACACTCGTTGGAACTCTTCGAGCTCCTCCGGGTTGGGTTTGGCGCTTTCCTGCTGATCAGAGCAGGGCTCAGGGGCCTCGTCTGGCACGAAACGGTCCTCGCATGCTGGGCGTGTCGCACGGGCCCCAGACCCGTGCGGTGGTTTGACCTATGTGTAGTCTAGCTATTAAATAGCTTGCGCACGCAAGTTCAAGCAGAACATTGCCCCTCAAAACGGCACATACAGCCCGCCCACAGATCAGCGTGTGGGCGGCGTTGTCTGCTGCGGGGTAGTGGACGTCCGCCCGGACATCCGGGTGGGCCCGGACCGGTCCGGGAGGGGCGCATTGACAACAGTGCTGGTCGCGCATTTCATCACAGCTGCGGTCGCGCCGTTACTGGTGCGCCTGTGGGGCCGTAACGGGTTCTACGCGCTCGCGATCGTCCCCGCCCTGGCTACCGTGTGGGTCCTCTTCCAGCTGCCGGACGTCCTCCGCGGCGAGGCGCTGAACGAGTCCGTCGCGTGGGCGCCCGAGTTCTCACTGCGGCTGGGCCTCCACATGGACGCCCTCGGGCTGGTCATGACGCTCATCGCCGCCGGAGTGGGCACCTTGATCCTGATCTACTGCGCGCGTTACTTCGACGACTCCGAACCCGGCATCGGACGCTTCGCCGGAGTGTTCGTCGCCTTCGCCGGGGCCATGATCGGCCTCGTCCTGGCCGACGACCTCATCCAGCTCTTCATCTACTGGGAGCTGACCACGGTCTTCTCCTACCTCCTGGTCGGCCACAAGGCCGAGTCGCAGGAGAGCCGCCGCGCGGCGATGACCGCCCTGACCATCACGGTCTTCGGCGGTCTGGCGATGCTGGTGGGAATGATCATGCTCGGCGAGACCGCCGGGACCTACGTGATCTCCGAGATCGTCGCGAACCCGCCCGAAGCCGGAGCCGTGATCAACGCCGCCCTCGTGCTGATCATGATCGGCGCGATGTCCAAGTCGGCGCTGTTCCCGTTCAGCCTCTGGCTGCCCGCGGCCATGCAGGCACCCACGCCGGTCTCCGGCTACCTGCACGCCGCGGCGATGGTCAAGGCGGGTGTCTACCTGGTCGCCCGCCTCACCCCGGCCTTCGGTGACGTCTCCGTCTGGCAGAGCATGGCCCTGTTCTTCGGTGTGGTCACCATGGTCTTCGGCGGCTGGAAGGCGCTGCGCCAGTACGACCTCAAGCTCGTGCTGGCCTACGGCACCATCAGCCAGCTCGGCTTCCTCATCGCCCTCCTGGGCACCGGGACCCGGGCAGCCGCCCTGGCCGGCCTCGCGATGCTGGTCGCGCACTCGCTGTTCAAAGCACCCCTGTTCCTTTCGGTCGGCATCATCGACCACAGCACCGGAACCAGGGACCTGCGCGAGCTGTCAGGCCTGCGCCGCTCCATGCCCGGCACCTTCTGGGTGTCGGTCGTGGCGCTGGCCTCCATGGCCGGCCTGCCGCCCACCGCTGGCTTCGTCGCCAAGGAACTCGCCTTCGGCGCCTACCTCGACGGCGGCGGGTTCGACACCCTGGCCCTGGTCGGCCTGGTGCTGGGGTCCACCCTCACGGTCGCCTACAGCCTCCGCTTCCTCTGGGGCGCCTTCTTCGACAAGGAGGGCGTGCAGGACACCCACGTCCACGCGCCCGGAGCGCTGTTCCTGGCACCCGCCGCGGTCCTGGCCGGGCTGAGCCTGTTCGGCGGTCTGGTCTCCAGCTGGACCGACCCCCTGTTCGCGGCCTACGCCGACACCGTTCCCTCCGCACCCGGCGCCTACGAGAGCTATCTGGCGCTGTGGCACGGCTGGGAGCTTCCGCTCCTGCTGTCCGCGATCTGCGTGGTCGGCGGCCTGGTGCTCTTCTACTTCCGCAACCGCGTGGCGTGGCTGGGCACCCGGATGGCCGTCGTCAACCCGGAGCGCAACTACCGGCGCATGATGGCCGGACTGGAGACCGCGGCCCTCCAGGTCACCGGCAGCACCCAACGCGGCTCCCTCCCGGTCTACCTCGGCACCATCCTGGTGTTCATGGTCGTCGCCATGGGCATCCCGATGGTCACCGGCCGGATCTGGTCCGGGGACTACCCGCAGCTGCGCCTCTGGGACACCCCGGTCCAGGTCATCCCGGCACTGATCGTCTCGATCACCTGCCTGCTGATCCTGTTCGTGCGGCGCCGCCTCTTCGCGGTGATCCTCGTCGGTATCGGCGGGTACGGCGTGGCCGCCCTGTTCTACCTGCACGGCGCCCCGGACATCGCACTCACCCAGTTCCTCGTCGAGACCATCAGCCTGGTGATCTTCGTCCTGGTGCTGCGCCGCTTCCCGTCCCACTTCTCGGCACCCGCCCTACGCGGCCGCCGGATCTGGAACATGGTGATCGGCGCGGCCACCGGCCTGGTGGCGGCCGCCATGACCTGGTACGCGCTGGCAGGACGCCAGGAGCCTACGGTCTCCGGGGACTACGGTGCGGCAGCTGTCGAGGCCGGCGGCGAGAACATCATCTCCGTGCTCCTGGTCGACGTCCGTGTCTGGGACACGATGGGCGAGCTCGGGGTGATCGCTGCGGCGGCCGCGGGTGTCGCCAGCCTGATGTTCGTACGCCGCCGCGCCCAGCCCCGCAAGGCGCCGGGCGGTGTGATGGCCCTGTCCGTCACCAACGCACCGCAGCCCACCAACAGTCAAAGAGGCATCGATCTGGGCAGGCTCCGGGTCGCTCCGCGGAACCTGCACGTCAAGCCCCAGTGGAACCGAACATGGCTCCCGGGTGCCGAGAGCCTGCCGACCGAACGCCGGTCGCTCATCTTCGAGGTGGTGTCGCGCTTCCTCTTCCCGCTGATCATGGTCATCTCGGTGTACCTGCTGCTCACCGGCCACACCGACGTCGGCGGCGGTTTCGCCGGCGGCATCGTGGCCGGCGTGGCGTTCACCGTCCGCTACCTCGCGGGGGGCAGGTACGAACTGTACGCGAGCGCGTGGCTGCAACCGGGCGCGCTCCTCGGCGCAGGACTCGCGGTGGCCACGGGCGTGGCGATCGGTGGTGCGATCTTCGGTGGAGACATCCTCGCCGGGACCCACGGCTACGTCGACTTCTGGATCTTTGGCGAGGCACACCTCACGGTGTCGATGATCTTCGACATCGGCGTGTACCTGCTGGTCATCGGGCTCATCCTGGACATCCTGCGCAGTCTCGGCGCCCGAATCGACGAACAGATCGAGCGGGACGCCGCCCACGCCGAGGAGTCCGGCGACACCGAGGCCCCCGCTCGAGCCGAGGAGGTCACCTCGTGAACGACTCACCAAGTCTGACCCTCGTCATCGTCATCGGGGTCCTCGTCGCCGTAGGTGTCGTGCTCATGCTCGAGCGCAGCCTGACCCGCGTGCTGCTGGGCTTCATCGTGGTGAGCAACGGCGCCAACCTGATGCTCCTGGCCATGGCCGGGCAGCCGGGCGGTCCCCCCGTCCTCTGGTTCACCCCTGAGGAAGAGATGACCGACCCGCTGCCGCAGGTCCTGATCCTGACAGCGATCGTCATCACCCTCGGGCTGACAGCGTTCCTGTTGGCCCTGGCCTACCGGAGCTGGCAGCTCGAGGGCAACGACGAGGTCCAGGACGACGCAGAGGACCTCCGGATCGTGCAGGGCGAGGGCCGCCGCGCCGTGCGGCAGCGCTTCGTGCAGGAACGCCGCAGGCTGCGGGCGGACATCCGCCGCCAGCGGGCGGAACTCCAGGCCACCATCGCCGCGGCCGACGCCCAGGAACTGGCTGAACAGGCCCGTATCAAGGCGGAGATCGCAGCGGCACAGGCCGAACTGGCCCGATTCGAGGTCGAGGCCGAGGACGGCCGGGGCGACGAACGTTCCGAGGAGACTGTGCGCAGGCTGACCGATCGCCAGCAGAGCATGGTCAACCAGGTGACGGAGCTGCGCGGCCGGATCCGCCTGGGCCGCAAGCGACTGCGCGAGCACCGGCGCGCCGACCGTGCCGCCGAGCGCGAGCTGTGGCGTGAGCTGCGCCGCCGCATCCGTTCGCAGCGGCGCCAGGCGCGCCAGACCATGCGGGCAGAGCGTGAACGCCTGGCTCGCGCAGAGGACAGCGACCTGCAAGGGAACGACTGACCATGGGATGGGAATACTTCTCCGGAATCCTGCACTACCTCGTTCCCCTACCGGTGGTGCTGCCCCTCTTCGCGGCCGGCGTGAAGCTGGCGCTCGGTATCCGCTGGCCCCGGATCCAGCAGTGGATCAGCGTCATCGCGCTGACCCTGGTGCTGGTCACCGGTGCCGCGCTGATGGTGGGCGCCGACATGTTCGGCCCCCAGGTCGTCCACGTGGGCGGCTATGAGGCTCCGGTCGGTATCAACCTGGTGGCCGACCGGCTGTCCGCTCTGCTGGTGACGGTCTCGGCCGCCGTCACCCTGGCCGTCCTCGTGTACTCCATCGGTCAGGGGATGGCGGACAAGGGCGAAGTGGCACCGCTGTCGGTGTACCAGCCGACCTACCTGATCCTGGTGGCCGGTGTCTCCAACGCCTTCCTCGCGGGCGACCTCTTCAACCTGTACGTCGGATTCGAGATCCTGCTGACCGCCAGCTACGTCCTGCTGACCCTCGGGGGTACGCAGTCGCGGATGCGGGCGGGTGCCACATACGTGGTGGTGTCGCTGGTCTCCTCTGTGCTGTTCCTGATCGCCATCGCGCTGGTCTTCGGCGCGACCGGCACGGTGAACATGGCCCAGCTGGGTGAGCGGCTCCCCGAGATCTCCTCCGAGCTGGCGCTGATCCTGCAGGTGATCCTGCTGATCGCGTTCGGTATCAAGGCGGCGGTGTTCCCTCTGGCCGCCTGGCTTCCGGACTCCTACCCCACGGCCCCGGCCCCGGTCACCGCGGTGTTCGCGGGCCTGCTGACCAAGGTGGGCGTCTACGCGATCATCCGTACGCAGACCCTGTTCTTCCCCGGGGAACAGCTCAACAACGCTCTCATGTGGGTGGCCCTGGCGACCCTGGTCATCGGCATCCTGGGAGCGGTGGCACAGACGGACATCAAGCGCCTGTTGTCGTTCACCCTGGTCAGCCATATCGGCTACATGGTGTTCGGTGTGGCGCTGGGCAGCGAGCTGGGCATGGCGGGCGCGGTGTTCTACATCGCGCACCACATCACCGTGCAGACCACGCTGTTCCTCATCACGGGGCTGATCGAACGGAGAGGCGGGTCCACATCGCTGGATCGGTTGGGCGGTCTCGCCAAGATCGCCCCGCTGCTCGCCATCCTGTTCTTCATCCCGGCGATGAACCTGGGCGGCATCCCGCCGCTGTCGGGCTTCCTCGGCAAGATCGGCCTGATGCAGGCGGGCGTGGACGCGGGCACCCCGCTCGCCTACACGCTGGTGGGGGCCTCGGTCCTCACGAGCCTGCTGACGCTGTACGTCATCGCCCGGGTGTGGAACTACGCGTTCTGGCGTACCCCGGCCGAGGGCATGGTGGCCGAACCCGGCACGGTGCTGGACGACTCCGAGGCCGACGACACCTCGACCGCGGCGTTCGGCCCGTCCGGCGAGGCGGTCGGCCCGTCCTCGCGCATCGGTGACACCACGACCGCGGCCGCCCCGGTGGTGACCTCGGTGGTCCTGCCGAAGAGCATGGTGGGGGCCACGGTCGCCTTGGTGGCGTTCGGTCTCGCCATGACCGTGTTCGCGGGGCCGCTCATCGCCTATTCCACGGAGGCCGCGATCGAACTCCAGGCGCGGACGCCCTACATCGAGGCGGTCCTCGGAGGTTCCGAATGAACGACCTGAAGACCAAGAAGAAGCGGGGCGTGCTAGCGGTCCGGCGCCGGCTCGGCAAAGTCCAGATCCCGGTCGCCCTCGGCATGACCGTGGTCTGGATGCTCCTGTTCAAAGGGTTCGAGCCGCGGCCGGAGTCACTGGGCCTGGCCGTCACCGGTTTCGCGGTCTCGGTGGCCATCATGATGCTGTTCCCGATGCCGCCGATCGCTCCGGGGTTCCGGTTCTGGCCGGTTCAGGGCCTGTACCTGTTCTTCTACGCGCTGGTGAAGATGGTCATTGCCAGCCTCCAGGTGACAGCCCAGGTGTTCCGGCCCGGTCCTCCGGTTCGGAGCTCGGTGATAGCCGTGCGGATGCGCACCGACTCCGACCTCATGCTCGTGTCCACCGCGATCGTCACCTCGGTGATCCCGGGCAGCGTCATCGTCGAGGTCGCCCAGCCGGAGCACATCCTGTACGTGCACGTGTTGGGTGCGGAGGACGACGAGGGTGTCGACGTTGCCAAGCGAGACGTCCTCAACCTGGAGGAGCGGATCGTCCGGGCACTCGGTACCCGTCAGGACATCGCCGCCCTGGAGACCGCCCAGGCCGCCGGGAAGGGGAACACGTGAACACACTGTGGACCATCGTCGCCGTGCTGCTCGGCGCCGCGGCGCTCCTCAGCACCGCCCGCCTCCTCCTAGGGCCGAGCATCCTCGACCGGGCGCTGTCCGTCGACGTGCTGCTCGCCTCCGCCGTGACGGGACTGGGTGCCTACGCAGCGTTCCACCGGGACCCCACCATCCTGCCGACGCTGCTGGTGCTGTCGCTGCTCGGTTTCGTCGGATCGATCAGCATTTCCAAGTTCGTCGCCCGGCGGCCCGACGAGCACGCTGACGAGGGCAAGGCCTTCACCGAAACCGTCGAACCCGAGCCCGAGGAGGGAGGGAGGACGTCATGAGCGAACTGATGATCACCGTCCTGGACTGGGTCGCGATCCTGTGCATCCTGGTGGGGGCCCTGCTGTCCCTCGTGGCCGGAGTCGGCCTGGTGCGCTTCCCCGACCTGCTCTCCCGAATGCACACCGCAGCCAAGCCGCAGGTCCTGGGCATGCTATTGGTGTTGCTGGGCATCGGTCTGCGCCTCATGCCCGTGGAGGAGACGGGGGTGTTCGACTTCGGCACCCTGATCCTGGTGGGACTCTTCCAGATCGTCACCGTTCCCGTGGCGGGCCACATCGCCGCACGGGTCGGTTACCGGACCGGGCGGATCCGCCATGACCTGATCGTCACCGACGAACTCGCCGACCGGCTGGCCGCCAAGCAGGGAGACAAGGCCCCGTAGGTGCGCGCCGAACGCGTGACCGGGGGCCGGAGGGACATCGCTTCCCTCCGGCCCCGGCCTTTCCCCTCAGTGGACGCCTTCGGCGTGGTACTAGAGCGTTTCGGCCTCCTCGTCGGTCATCAGGCGCGAACGGATCAGGAACCTGTTCCCGGTCGGGGCCTCTACGGAGAAGCCGGAACCCCGCCCGGGGACGACGTCGATAGTCAGGTGGGTGTGGCTCCACAGTTCGAACTGGGAGCGCGACATCCACACCGGCACCGCCTCGGGAAGTCCCACCTCCAAGTCGCCCAGGTGCACGTCGGAGTCCCCGGTGCGGAACTCCCCTAGCGGGTAGCACATCGGCGAGCTGCCGTCGCAGCAGCCGCCGGACTGGTGGAACATCAGCGGGCCGTGGTCGGCGTGGAGCTCCCGGAGCAGGGCCGCCGCCTTGTCGGTGACGGCCACCCGCTCCACTGTCGCGTCGCCGCTTCGGGAGGTGTCCATCAGAACAGCCCCATCGGCTGCTCCGAGTAGCTGACCAGCAGGTTCTTGGTCTGCTGGTAGTGGTCCAGCATCATCTTGTGGTTCTCGCGGCCGATCCCGGACTGCTTGTAACCGCCGAAGGCGGCGTGCGCCGGGTAGGCGTGGAAGTTGTTCACCCACACGCGGCCCGCCTGGATGTCGCGTCCGCCCCGGTAGACGGTGTTGTTGTCGCGCGTCCACAGGCCGGCCCCGAGCCCGTAGAGGGTGTCGTTGGCGGTCTTGATCGCGTCGGCGTAGTCGTTGAAGCGGGTCACCGACACCACGGGGCCGAAGATCTCCTCCTGGAAGATCCGCATGGAGTTCTGGCCCTCGAACACGGTCGGGGTGACGTAGTAGCCGCCCGCGAGGTCGCCCTCCATCTCCGCACGGCCGCCGCCGGAGAGTACCTTGGCGCCCTCCTTACGGCCGATGTCGATGTAGGAGAGGATCTTCTCCAGCTGGTCGTTGCTGGCCTGCGCACCGAGCATGGTGTCGGTGTCCAGCGGGTTGCCCTGCTTGATCTGTCCGACCCGGGCCAGGGCGTCGCCCATGAAGCTGTCGTAGATCGATTCCTGCACCAGGGCGCGCGAGGGGCACGTGCACACCTCGCCCTGGTTGAGGGCGAACATCGTGAAGCCCTCCAGCGCCTTGTCGTAGAAGGAGTCCCGCTCGGCCGCGACGTCGGCGAAGAAGATGTTCGGGCTCTTGCCTCCCAGCTCCAGCGTGACCGGGATGAGGTTCTCGGACGCGTACTGCATGATCAGCCGACCGGTGGTGGTCTCACCGGTGAACGCGACCTTGCGCACCCTCGGGCTGGAGGCCAGGGGCTTGCCCGCCTCCACACCGAAGCCGTTGACGACGTTGACCACGCCCGGCGGGAGCAGGTCGGCGATGAGGTCGATCAGCACCAGGATGGACGTGGGGGTCTGCTCGGCCGGCTTGAGGACGACGGCGTTGCCCGCGGCCAGTGCCGGGGCGAGCTTCCAGGTCGCCATCAGGATCGGGAAGTTCCAGGGGATGATCTGGCCGACCACGCCCAGCGGCTCCTGGAAGTGGTAGGCGACGGTGTCGCCGTCGATCTCGGAACTGTGGCCCTCCTGGGTGCGGATGGCCGCGGCGAAGTAGCGGAAGTGGTCGATGGCCAGCGGAATGTCGGCTGCCAGAGCCTCGCGGACCGGCTTGCCGTTCTCCCAGGCCTCGGCCACCGCGAGCTTCTCGAGGTTCTCCTCCATCCGGTCGGCGATCCGGTTGAGGAGGATGCCCCGCTCCGTGGTGGACGTGCGGCCCCAGGCCGGGGCGGCGCCGTGCGCGGCGTCGAGGGCGAGTTCGATGTCCTCGGCCCCGCCTTGGGCGACCTCGGTGAAGGTACGGCCGGTCACCGGAGTGGGGTTCTCGAAGTAGCGGCCCTTGACGGGCTTGACCCACTCGCCGCCGATCCAGTTCTCGTAGCGCGGCTTGTAGTCGACAACGCTTCCGGACTCGCCTGGGGGAGCATAGATCGCCATGGTGCTCTGCCTCCTTCATCGGGGGTACCGCCGGAGCTCCTGCCCCGGCGGCACTTTCGAAGACCAGTGGGCTGTGACGCTAGTTACACCATGGTTGCGACCACGTTGCGCGCGACCGCAACGTTGCGCGCGGATTGCCGCGGAGGCGGAGAGGCGCGGGCCAGCGGAGGGGCCCGGGTCAGTGAGGGGCCCGGGTCAGCGGCCGATCCAGCGCAGGCGTCCGCGCAGGGCGGCGTGGCGCGGGGAGTCCGGGTCAACGGCGCGCAGGGCCGCGGTCAGCACCCGCGGGTCCTCCCGCCATTCGGGATGCTCCGACCAGGCCAGCAGCACCTGCGGGTCGGCCTTGGCGGCGAGCACCTCGCAGACCTCCGCTTGGAGCTCGTCCCGGGCCTCGGCCACACCGGGCGCCTCCGAACGGGGCAGCACCGGGCCCTCGTAGACACCGATGGCCCGGCGGTAGGCGCCGTCGGCCAGATGGCGGCGCACCTCGTCGAGGTCGGTGTCCACCGGGCGGCGCAGCCGGTAGGGGCGGGAGGCGAGCAGCCCCGTTCCCACCAGGCGGCGCAGGCGGGACATCTCCGCGCGGATGGTGACGGGTGAGGCGTCGCGCTCGTGCAGCAGCGCACCGAGCGCCTCGCCGGTGAGGCCGCGCGGGTGGCGGGCGAGCAGCAGCAGGATCTCGGAGTGGCGGCCGCTGATCTCGACGGAGTTGCCGTCCAGTTCGAGAAGGCCCTGGTCGCGGCCGAGGACGCGCAGGCGGGCGAGGGTGGGGGCCGGTGCGGCCAAGTCGGCGGGGAGCCCGGGAGCGGGCAGCAGACCGCTGATGCGCTGGGCCCGGATCTCCATCTCCGCGGCGGTGGCAGCGGCCCGGACCAGGGCCAGTGCCTGCGGTGAGGCCAGGTGGTCCTCGCCGGTGAGGTCGAGGACGCCCATGAGCGCTCCGGTATCGGGGTCGTGCAAGGGCGCGGCGGAACAGCTCCAGCGCTGGACGCCCCGGCTGAAGTGCTCGCTGGCGAAGACCTGGACCTCGTGGTCGAGGGCCAGGGCGACACCGGGCGCGTTGGTCCCGGCGGAGCGCTCGTGCCAGTTGGCGCCTTCGACGAAGTGCATGGACTCGGCGCTGCTGCGCAGCTTGTGATCGCCCTCCACCCACAGGAGACGGCCGGAGACGTCGCCCACGGCCATGATCTGCGGTCCGGGCGCGGTGTCCAGGAGCAGACGGCGCAGCAGCGGCATGGCTACCGAGAGCGGGTGGGTGTCCCGGTGGTCGAGCAGGGTCGACCCGGCCAGTTCGAGACTGGGCCGGGTCCGGTCGGGGTCCACGCCGTGCATCGCGCTGCGCCGCCAGGAGTCGCTGACCACCGGTCGGACCCTGCCGCTGAGTCGGCCGGAGTCCGTGAACCGTTCGTGGGCGACCGCGACGTCCCGGCGCACGGTGTCGGGGTCGGCATCCCATGACCACGCGTTCCATGCGATGGACATCGGTACTTCCCTCCTCCGTCGCGGCGGCTACGGACCCGGCGGAAGTTCGCCCGGGAACCCCTGATTGAATCCGCGTGGAAGGGTCTTGACAAGGGTTTCGGCCAGAACTACTGACGAGTTGCCCCGGACTCTGCATGTATGTACCCCAACGCGTCCGATGGGACACGGGCGCTCGCGGGTGAGCTCACACCGCCCACCCCGATCGAACGACAGGCCTCACATGTACCCCCGGAACCGCCAGTCAGCGCATCCGCCCGCAGACCGGCACCACCCGCCGGAGTACGGCCTCCAGGACGCCAAACCCGCTCTGGCCTGGTACTGGACCGGGTTCCTGTGCACCCCGGCGACTTTGGCGCTGACCCTGGCGCTCTTCTTGCTCGTCCCCGCACCAGCACGAGGCGGGGGTCATCGCCCCCATGCTCACGGTGTTCAGCCTCCCGGTGTCGGCGGGCATCCTCATCGGGGTGTACGCCACGCGCTCCTCCCGGCTCTCCGCCCAGTGGGCACGGCACGTCCACCAGCTCCGGTTCGCGGCCAGCCACACCGGGTACCCGGCACCGCTGCCCCCGCGCCCCCGGGTCCCCGCCCGGAACCTGCGGCCCCGCCGCCTCTGGTACGTGTGCGCGGTGCTGTGCGTGCCGCTCGCGTTCCCGGTCGCCATCGGGCTCGCGCCGCTGTTCGACTGATTCGCCGCCGACACGACACTCCCCTTCGCATTCCCCCTCGATCTCCTGGGCGCCTCAGGTGCCGCCTTCGCGATCGGGCTGAGGCGCGCCGGGCGCCGGGGAAGGCTCGTGCGCGAGCACATGGCCCGGGAGTGGGAGCAGGCCCACCGCGACCGGCCGGGAAGCCCTGGGGCTCCGGGGGTCCCGACCCTGTAAAAGGGAGTCCCGCCGGACACCCCAATCCTCACCTTTCACACTCGCCTGGCACACTGCGCACATGAGTTCTCCCCCTCCGCAACCGGGGCCGCACGCGGCCGCCGACGGCGCCGATCCGCGCCAGCAGCACCAGCACCCCTACCCGCAACAGCAGTACCGGCAGCAGCCACCCGGGCAAGCCCAGCCCTCGGCCACCGCGCACCAAGGCACGGACGGCTCCGAGCCCGACGTCCGGCCTCCCCGGTACTGGTACTGGATCGGCGGATCGGTCTTCCCCGTGTCCCTCCTGGTGAGCACGCTGATGCTGACCAACGCCACGAGCGACGACCCCGCGCTGATCGTCGGCGGGATCCTGCTCCCCATGGGCGCCTTCGTGGTGTCGTTGGGTATCTGCATCACCGTGTTCGCCGTGCGGGCGTCCAGGCTGGGCCGCCAGCGTGCGCGGCGCGCGCACGCGGCCGCCGCGGCTCACGGGGCGCAAGCGGGCCAGCCTTGGCAGCAGGGGCCCGCATTCCACGGACCGCCGCCTCCCCCGCCCGAGATCTCACCGAAGGAACTCCGTCCCCGCCGCCGGTGGATGGTGGTCGGCGCGCTGTGCCTGCCCGTCAGCATCGCGTTGGGCGTGTCCGTCTTCTGGGCGGCGGGCAGCACCCACGCGGATCGGAACTCGCTCGAATTCGCCTCCGACCCCGTCGAACAGAGCGGCAGCGCCACATTCACGGTGGGGTCGGACGAGCTGGACTCCTTGGGCCTGTACGTGTCCCCCGCCGGGGCGTTCGAAGAAGCCTGCGAACTGAGCCGGGACGAGGGTGTAGGCAGCGCGAGGTTCGTTGAGCGGGTGACCGGTTACACCCACGGCGATTGGCGGCTCGCCTACTCTGTCGCGGTCGATATCCCCGGCACGTACACGCTGGAGTGCGAAGGAGACGCCGGTGCCGAGTACGCGATCGCGGACACGGACATCGCCGTCGACCACGACGAGGCGATGGGGCTCGGGTTCCTGGGCCTGCTGTTGGTGAGTTTCTTGGGCTTCCTGGTCACTCTGGTCGTGACTATCACGGTCGGGGTCCGGCGCAGTAGCTACCGGCAGCGGCTCATCCAAGAACACCGCGCCAGGCAGTACCAAGCCGGACGCCCCAACCTCTGATAACTATCGCCAGTGGCACCCCGGCCACTTTCCGTTACCGACTTCGCCGAACGAAGCGGCGGGTGAAGAACGGGACTCAGTTCCCCTGTGCGGTAGCGGCGTTGCTACCTCGGTCAGGCGGTCGCCCCGGTGGCCGCGGGGTGCCCGCGCCTCAGCGCTGGCAGTGGTGGATACCCCAGGCCAGGTCTCCGGCCTGGCCCCTGGCCACCCACTCGCGCAGCCCGGCCGTCATGCGCTCCAGGTAGTCGGTGCTGATGCGCTCCGACAGCTCGTCATACCGGCGTTCGGTCTCCGCCAGGACGCGCCCGTAGTGAATGGGCAGCTGCGTGCTGAGGTCGTCGAATTCCACATAGGTCAGACCGGCCCGGCCCGCGGCCTCGCGGTAGTAGCCGGGCGTGCCCATGGACGACAGGTGCAACCGCTTCAGGATCGGACCCAGCGTGTCCACGGGGGTGTGGTCTGCCGCGAGGAGGTCCGTGAAGACGAACTTCCCGCCGGGCGCCAGGACCCGGGCCACTTCGGAGAGGACACGGTCGCGGGCGCCGCTGTGCACGATGGCGTCCTGGGACCACACCACGTCGAACTTGCCGTTCCCGAAGGGGATGTCCTCGAAGGAACCCTCCAGGACGTCGATGAGGTGCTCGTGCCCCTCCTGCTCGTTGCGCTTGCGGTTGTAGTCGTTCTCCACCTCGCTCAGGTTCAGACAGGTCACGTGGCTGCCGTAGACCTCGGCCAAGTGACGGGCGGACCCGCCGTAACCCGAGCCCAGGTCGAGGACCCTGGTGGAGCTGTCTGGGGCGACACTGGCGGACATGCGCTCGACGGTGCGGGCGCTGGCCGTGGCAATGTCGTCGGTGTCGGAAAGCCCTTCGACCCCGCGGTAGAGACCGACGTGGATGTCGGTCCCGCCCCAGACAGTGGCATAGAAGGTATCGGCATCGCTGCTGTTGTAGTAGTCGCGTGCAACCTGCACATCGGTCGAGTACTCGTTCTGCTGCTCAGTCCGCTTAATGGCTGCTTCCCTTGATCTCGGTGACAAACCTTGTCTATTGAACGGCACTTAACGCGCACGGGTCTAGGTCTTCTGACCTGCGAAAACTATAAAAGCCCAGGTCAGAGCGCCGGCAGGTTTTAGAGTTAACCTGTCATTATTGGACAAACCGTCATGAAAATGGGCATACCTGGCCGCTTGAACCTGCCCGTGACCCACATCACCGGCTGGTGAAAAACGGGACTCAGTCCCCATGCATCACACCAGCCACACTGGTCCCCCGATGATCCGGAAGAAGAACAACGCATGACCTACCCCCATCACCCGCCCTATCCCCCGCAGGCCGCGCCACCGAGGATCGATGCCAAGGAGCTGCGACCCGGCCGGATCTGGTACGCCGTGGGAGCCGGGATCCTGACGCTCGGGATCATCGGCGGCATCGTGGGTTTCATCGCCTCCGTCGCGAGCGCCGTGAGCCTGCCCGAGTTCGAGACCCGGATCGCCGACTCCTCGGAGGAGACCTTCGTCCTGGAGGACGGGGACGTCAACATCGGCCTGTTCGCAGCGGAGGGCGGGGCCGAAGGCGACTGCCGGATCACCGACCCCGACGGGCAGAAGTGGGACTTCGGCGATCCCGGCTACGGCCACCACGGCAACCACGACGACGTGCGGTGGGACCTCGTCGGCGTCTTCAACGGCGCTGAGGCGGGCGAGTACCTCGTGGAGTGCCGCTACACGGGCAATGAAGCCGAATTCGCCGTGGCCGACGTCGGCGGCGGCGAGGACGACATCATGAGCGGCGCCGCGGTGGGGCTCGTGCTGATGCTGGGACTGCCCAGCGCCGGGCTCGCGATCGGTGTGCCCACCATGATCGTCACCGGTGTGCGCCGCGGCCGCCACAAGCGCCGCCTGATGGCCGAGCGGGCGCAGGGCTTCCACTCCCCGGGCCCGCAGTACGGCTGACCCCCGGGATCGGTTGAACCCGAGAACCCGGCCGCTCCTGAGCGGGCCCGCTCAGGAGCGGCCGGGTTCGGCGACCGGGTAGGGCGACACCGTGCCGTGGTTCTCGTTGACCAGCAGCGACCATCCAGCTGACGGAAAGGCGCGCTGATCCCCGCGAACACCGCTGGAACCCGCCCTTCGCACCATAGGTGCCGGTCAGTCGCCCACCGAGTCCGCGAGGTGCTCGCCGGTGAGGGTGGAGCGAACGGCAACTAGGTCGGCGGGGGTGCCCTCGAAGACGATCCGGCCGCCGTCGTGGCCCGCACCGGGTCCGAGATCGATGATCCAGTCGGCGTGAGCCATGACCCCTTGGTGGTGCTCGACCACGATGACCGACTTGCCGGAGTCGACGAGCTGGTCCAGCAGGCCGAGCAGCTGCTCGACGTCGGCGAGGTGGAGGCCGGTGGTGGGTTCGTCGAGGACGTAGACGCCGCCCTTGTCGGCCATATGGGTGGCCAGCTTGAGCCGCTGCCGTTCACCGCCGGACAGGGTGGTGAGCGGCTGACCGAGGCTGGTGTAACCAAGCCCGACGTCGGCCATCCGGGTGAGGATCTTGTGGGCGGCGGGGATGCGCGCCTCCCCCGCACCGAAGAACTCCAAGGCTTCCGCCACCGACATCGCGAGCACCTCGCTGATGTCGCGGCCGCCGAGCGTGTACTCCAGCACCGACGCCAGGAACCGCTTCCCCTCGCAGTCCTCGCAGGTGGAGGTGACCCCCGCCATCATCCCCAGGTCGGTGTAGACCACCCCGGCGCCCTTGCACTCCGGGCAGGCGCCCTCGGAGTTGGAGCTGAACAGCGCGGGCTTCACGCCGTTTGCCTTCGCGAACGCCTTGCGGACCGGTTCGAGCAGTCCCGTGTAGGTCGCCGGGTTACTCCTCCGGGAACCGCGGATCGGCGTCTGGTCCACCGAGACCACACCGGTGCCCTTCGCCCCCGAAGCGTGGACCAGTGACTCGTGCACCAGTGAGCTCTTGCCCGAACCCGCCACCCCGGTGACCACGCACAGCACCCCGAGCGGGATGTCGACGTCCACGTCCCGCAGGTTGTGGGTGCTGGCACCGCGCACCTCCAACCACCCGGAGGGTGTGCGCACGGAGTCCTTGAGGGAGGGGCTGTCGTCGAAGTGGCGGCCGGTGACGGTGCCGCTGTCCCTCAGCCCCTTCACGGTGCCCTCGAACACCACCTCGCCGCCGTCCGCGCCGGCGCCGGGACCGAGGTCGACCACGTGGTCGGCGACCGCGACCGTCTCCGGCTCGTGCTCCACCACGAGCACCGTGTTGCCCTTGTCGCGCAGCCGCACCAGCAGGTTGTTCATCCTCTGGACGTCGTGCGGGTGCAGGCCCGCGGTGGGTTCGTCGAAGACGTACGTGACGTCCGTGAGCGAGGATCCCAGGTGGCGGATCATCTTGGTGCGCTGTGCCTCACCGCCGGACAGCGTGCTCGCGGGCCGGTCCAGCGACAGGTAGCCGAGGCCGATCTCCACGAAAGAGTCCAAGGTGTCCCGCAACGCCTTGACCAGCGGGGCCACCGAAGGGTCGCCGATACCGCGGACCCACTCCGCCAAGTCGCTGATCTGCATCGCGCACGCGTCGGCGATGCTGGTGCCGCGGATCTTGGCCGAGCGCGCCGCCTCGTTGAGCCGGGTGCCACCGCAGTCGGGGCAGTCTGCGAAGGTGACCGCCCGGTCGACGAACGCCCGGACGTGCGTCTGCATCGCCTCCCGGTCCTTGGCCAGGAACGTCTTGCGGATCTTGGGGATCAGCCCCTCGTAGGTGAGGTTCACCCCCTCGACCTTGACCTTCACCGGATCCCGGTAGAGGAAGTCCCGCATCTCCTGCTCGGTGAAGTCGCGGATCGGCTTGTCCGGGTCGAGGAACCCCGACTCCGCGTAGGTCCGCACGGTCCACCAGCTGTCCGACTTCCAGCCGGGGATGGTGAACGCGCCTTCGGCGATGGACTTGGTGTCGTCGTACAGCTCGGCAAGGTCGAAGTCGGAGACCTTGCCGCGGCCCTCGCACTGCGGGCACATACCGCCGGTGCGGGTGAAGGTCTGTTTCACGGTCTTGCTCTCGCCCCGCTCGACGGTGACCGCCCCGGCCCCCCGCACCGTCGCCACGTTGAAGGCGAACGCACCGGGCGGGCCGATGTGCGGTTCCCCAAGACGGCTGAACAGGATGCGCAGCGTCGCGTTGACGTCCGTGGCGGTGCCGACCGTGGACCGGGCGTCGGCGCCCATCCGCTCCTGGTCCACGATGATCGCGGTGGTGAGCCCTTCGAGAACGTCGACGTCGGGCCGGGCCAGCGTCGGCATGAAACCCTGCAGGAAGGCGCTGTAGGTCTCGTTGATCATCCGCTGCGACTCGGCGGCGATGGTGTCGAACACCAGGGAGCTCTTGCCCGAGCCCGAGACGCCGGTGAACACGGTCAGCCGGCGCTTGGGGAGCTCGATACTGAAGTCCCTGAGGTTGTTCTCCCGGGCTCCCCGCACAGCGATCAGGTCGTGGCTGTCGGCGACGTGCGGCGCGGGCGAGCGTCCGTCCGTGCCGGTCACGCCGGTGTTGTCCGGACGGTTCACTGTTGCTCCTGGAGACGGATCAGGTTGCCCGCCGGGTCGCGGAAGGCGCAGTCGCGGACCCCGTACGGCTGGTCGATCGGCTCCTGTACAACCTCGGCTCCCCCGGCTTCCAGCCGCGTGAAGGCGGCGTCGAGGTCCGGGGTGGCCAGGCTGATGAACCCGTAGGTGCCCTTGGCCATCATCTCGGTGATGGTGCGGCGTTCTTCCTCGGTGACCCCCGGGTCGGAGACCGGCGGCTCCAGCACGATGGACGTGCTGGGCTGGTTGACGGGACCGACCGTGATCCAGCGCATCCCTTCGTAGCCGACGTCGCCGCGGACCTCGAAACCGAGGACGTCACGGTAGAAGGCCAAGGAGGTGTCCGGGTCGGCGTGCGGCAGGAAGCTGGCGTGAATGGTGATGTCCATGGAGGTCACGCTAGTTCCGGGCCCGGGCCTGCGCTTCTCGATTCCTGACCGGTGTGTCCCTGGCGGGTGTGCTCTGGGCGGATGTGGTCCTGGCGGGTGTGGTCCGGGCGGATGTGGTCCTGGCGGGTGTGGCCCTTACCGGCCTGGTCACCTGCTTGGCCACGCACGGGGCCATGCCCTCAGTGGCGTAGGCGGCCTCGCGCCGGTAGACGCTGGGCGGCACCCCGACCAGTTCGGTGAAGCGCGTACTGAAGGTGCCCAGGGACGAGCAGCCCACCGCGAAGCAGATCTCGGTGACACTGAGGTCGCCGCAGCGCAGCAGCGCCATCGCGCGCTCGATACGGCGCGTCATCAGGTAGGCGTAGGGAGATTCGCCGTAGGCGAGGCGGAATTGTCGGCTGAGGTGCCCGGCGGACATGTTCGCGCCCCGGGCCAGCGCCGCGACGTCGAGGGGTTGGGCGTACTCCCGGTCGATCCGGTCCCGGACACGCCGAAGCCGAGCGAGGTCACCCAGGTGTTGGGATACAGCGGATCTGCTGGTCACAGGCTTGATGGTGCCACGGGGACCCGGAGCACTCAAGCCCCTGACACGGGCGTTCGGTGGGGGCGCGGACTCAGCCCTTGAGGGAGTTCAGGAGGGTGGTCCGCTCGGTAAGCACTCAGGGAAGTTAGCGGAGATCGTCCGGGGCCAGCCCGGCCTGCTTGAGGTCGACGCCATCGTCCGGCGTTTGAGCTCCTTGTACAGAGGCACGATCACTACCTGTGAGCCCTTCCTGAGCTTTGCATGATCGCCTCTGGTCCGGACGTGATCGAAGCCGACCTACTTCAGGGCAGCGTCCACGTTGGCGCCAGAGGAAATCGGGATGTAGGAAGGGCTGATCGTGCTTCGTTTCGGGGGACATCTGTGGGTTGGGGTTTCTTTCCGGTGCGGGTTTCCCCGTTTCCTGCCGCTTGATGGTGGCCGTCTCCGCTGCGCGCCTCAAGGTCGTCGCCATCGAGCGCTTCGCGCGCCAGTGGCGCTCCACCTTGACCCGCTTCGCTGCGACGGCGGGTTGGCGGCTATCAGGAAACGGGGGACGTGTGGTCGGGGTAGCGATGGGCCCGTTGGGCCCGGAGGGCCCAACTGCACAAGCACGGCCTGGCGGCCGTCAATCGCCACTCCCCCGGAGCGTTGCCGGGTTGGGTGTCGCGGCCGGTCATGGTGCGTGGCGAACCCCTCGGCCTGGGGGCCGATGCCTGCCTCTGCGCCGGAGCGTTGCCGGGTTGGGTGTCGCGGCTGGTCATGGTGTGTGGCGAACCCCCGGCCGGTGGGTGGGGGCTGGTGTCTGGGGGCCGGTCGGAACCTGGGCGTGGGTGAACCCCCCTGTTGGAGGCAAAAACAGGGGCGAGCGTGACTCTAGGACCAGGGCTCACCCCCCGGGATGGCGGGGGTCGAGGGCCGGGAACGGCACCCCGAAGGCAGGGCGGGGCCAGGGGCCGGGTCGGGGCCTGGGCGTGCGGGGGGTAGAGACCCGGCGCAAGCGCGGTGATTGGGGGCGGGGGTGGATGGTTACGAGTGCGGTGCTGGGGCTGGGTCCCCATCCCCACCCGCATCCGCGTCCCCATCCCCATCCCGGTTTCCGGTGCGGCCTCGGGTGCGGCCCGACCACATCCGGCGGTCGGTGCGCACCGCCCACCGGTGCTTGATCTGGTTATGGGTCGCACACAACGGCTGGATGTTAGCGGCACTGGTGGTGCCGCCCTGCCAGAACTCCACGATGTGATCAGCCTGCGTCCAGGGCAGCGGCACATCGCACCCGTACTGCCAAGCACAGCTGGTGTGGCCGTGGAAAGCGGCCGCCCGGATCTTGGGCGGAGCCAACCGGCACGAGCGGCCCACGTCCAACACCTGCCCGCTCTTCTGCTCCACCACCAGGCGGCGCACCCAGCTCTCACCCAGGAGTTCACGCACCACGGAGATCGGCACCACCTGCCCGGTGTCGGTCGTCGCCGGAGCGGAGTCCTCGGCGGTCTCGTCCCCGGCCAGGGACGTGGCGGGCACGGTGATGTTGATCAACGCCGTCGCCGTGCTCGGGGTCTGGCACCCCTGGTGGGACTGGGCGAACCCCAACGCGGCCATCAGCGCGTCGTAGGTGCGCTCGTACTTGGACAGCCCGTCCTCGGGGTGGAAGGGCACCTGGAAGTTGTCCAAGGCCACCTGAACCTTCAAAGCATCAGCGGGCAAGCCCCACATCTGCAGCAGGAACGTTTGGTCGAAGGTGGTGACCAGCTGGGCACCCCGGGCGGCGTGGGCGGCCGCGTGGTCGGCCTCCACCTTGCCCGGGTTCAGGCTCAGGCACAGCTGGTGGGCGAAACGGGTGATCTGGCCCACCGACATGTTGGGGCGCGACTCTTTGAAGTCCAGGATGCCGCATTCCATTTTTGCGCGGAACAGCTCCGCATCGGGGTGGTCGCCCTTCTGCCTTTTCTCCACCCCGGCGTCGGCGCCCTTGATGACGGCGGCGGCCTCACCCACCGACAGCACCCCGGAGTGCAGCGCCTGAAGGGTGGGGGCCATGTCCTGGCGGAATTGGGCCCGCCCGATCAGGGCCAGGTCGTTGGCCTGGGCGGCAGGAATGCCGAAGGCGTGGCGCAGCCACGCCTGCAGGCTCTTCTGCCCGCCCTGTTCCAACAGCTGCCCGGTGGCCTCCAGCTGGGCCAGCCGGGCGGCCATACTGACTTTGATCTGGTCGAGGTGTTCCCACACCCGGGTGGCCTGGTCCAGCACCTCACCCGCCGCTCCCAGGGGCACGTCCCGGTTAAAGAAGGCGGTGGTCTCGTCCCGGGCAGCGGCCACCGCGGTATCCACCGGGGTGTGCCCGGTGGTGGTGGGTGCTTCAGGAGAGATCACCATTCTTCCATTGTAAGAGAAAAGGTCGGAGAATGGAAGACTTCCGCTGGCCCGAACTGAATTCATGACTTTCTCCAGGGGTGCCCCCTGGCTTTCTTCTAGCCCCCAATTCAGGCCACCTGGTGTGGTGTTTATGTCCACCTGGAATTCCAGGTTTCTGTGTGCCTTTTTCGCCGCACGCCATCACCGGCCGCGACACCCGACCCGTCGTCGCTCCGGTGGAGTGGCGGTTGACGGCCGTCAGGCCGTGCTTGTGCCGTTGGGCCCTCCGGGCCCCGAAGGGGCCACCGCTACCCCGACCACACCTCCCCCGTTTCCTGATAGCCGCCAACCCGCCGTCGCAGCGGAGCGGGTCAAGGTGGAGCGCCGTTGACGCGCGAAGCGCTCGATGGCGACGACCTTGAGGCGCGCAGCGGAGACGGCCACCATCGGGCGGCAGGAAACGGGGAAACCCGCACCGGAAAGAAACCCCAACCCACAGGTACCGCCCATCGGGCGAGTCCGTGACCGCATTGCTATATGCGGCCGCATCGCCGCGCACAATCCACCCACCGGCCGACTTCTGTGATGTCGTCGGACAGCAACAGCAACGGCCTAGCTTGCCAGGACCGGCTTCCACTCGTCGGCGAGAAGTCCGAGCAGGACCTCATCCATGAACTCGCCCAGGGCCCAGGCCGACGAGCGGAGCATGCCCTCGCGGACGAAGCCGTTGCGCTCGGCGGCGCTGAGCATCGCGGCGTTGTCCGCCAGAGTCTCGACCTGCAACCGGTGGGACCTGGTGCAGTACCGCGTCCCGGTCCTCCGGAGCTCCGAGAAGCCCGCAAGGGAAGAGCAGCTGACTCACCGGATCGCCTCCGTGGCGACCGTCGGGGTCCCGGTGGAGCCCGACGTAGTGGAGATGCTCGGGAACCGGATCGTCGACAACGCGGCGGACCGGCCCACCACCTGGTGGGGTTCGGGGTCCCGACGTTCACCCCGCTGTTCGTGACGGCCCGGAACACCGGCTGGACCGCGCACATCCTGGAGCAGCAGGAAGCCAACGTGCTCATCCGCCCGTTAAGCAGCTACACCGGCCGCGAGCGCCGTTCGGTGCCGCTGGACGCCGCACCGGCCCTGACCGGTCCGGAACCGACCACACCACTCCCCCGAGCCACCAGCAGGGTGACCGCGAGAGCAGCCGCGGCCATGACCGCCAAGCCGATCAGCCCGCCGTTGCCTCCGGGAAACAGCCAGGGGGCGCTCGGACCGTCGGCGTGCATCAGGGTGAGCGAGATGACCGGCAGGAAGGCGTTGTTGACCCCGTGCCCGACCACGGCGGGCCACACCGACCGGGAGGCCAGCCGCAGCCAGCCCAGGATGAGCCCGATCAGGACGACGGAGGCGAGGAACGACAGGTTCTCCGCGATCCCGAAGCTGCCCACAGTGCTGTGGATGAATAGTTGGGTGCTGTGCCACAGGCCGTGGATCACCCCGCTGGCCAGTAGCGCGGGCCACACGCCCAGCGGCATCAGGCGCGGCAGCAGGTAACCCCGCCAGCCGAGCTCCTCGCCGAAGCACATCAGCAGGACCAGCGGAGACGCGAGCACGACCCCGCCCAGGACCGCGAGGTAGACCTCCAAGGGGAACCCGGTCTCCGGCATCGCGGCCGCGGCCTCCGGGGCCCGTTCGGCCAGCACCTCGCGGAGCCCGGAGAAGTGCTCGAGGTCGAGCCGCACGGCCCCGGCCGCGACCGCCACCAGCAGGCTCACCCCGGGTAGGAGAGCGAACAGCGCGAAGGCGGACAGCGTGTACCCGCCGACCCGGCGTACCGGGCGCAGCGGGGTCAGCCCCAAGGCCCGCCACGCGTTCGCCGGACGCCAAAGGAAGAAGGTCACCAGGAGCGCGGCGACCGCCGGGGTGAACATGTAGACCTGGGATGCGACGGCGAACGCCGGGTCGGTCGGCGAGGTGCCGTTCAGCAGGAGCGGGGTGAAGACGAGCCAGGCCAGCCCGTAGACGACCAGGACGAAGATCGAGATCTCCCGGAGGGGCAGTGCGCCGCGTCCGGGACCGGTGTTCACTGGTGGGGAGCTCATCCTTAGACGCTAGGAAGCGTGGCCTTCGACCGGTATGCGGCCAGCCCTCCGGACCACCTGCGGTCAACCTCAGGACGCCCATGAGGTGCCCCTCCGCGGCCCGGGCCGGGCAGGGAAGCCAGGTGAGTGGCCAAGGCGAGAATCGGAGCATGAGAGTCTTCACCCGTGACCGAACCCTCCTCTCATCCCGACGCAACAGCGCACGCCTACGATGCCGTGGCCGCCCGGTACGCGGAGTTCGCCCGCGACGAGCTCGACACCCTTCCCTTGGACCGCGCCGTGCTCGCCGCGTTCGCCGAGATCGTGCGGGACACCGGCACCGGGCCCGTCGCTGATCTGGGATGCGGCCCAGGACGCGTGGCCGCGCATCTGCGGGCACTGGGCCTGGACGTCTTCGGTGTCGACCTTTCGCCGGTGATGATCGACCTCGCCCGCGAGTCCTACCCGGATCTGCGGTTCGAGGTCGGCTCCATGGACGCCCTGGACCTGGCCGACGGCGGGCTGGACGGCATCGTGTCCTGGTACTCGGTCATCCACACCCCGCCTCCGGACCTGCCAGCTCACCTCGCCGAGTTCCGGCGGGTGCTCGCTCCCGGCGGCCACCTCCTGCTCGCCTTCTTCGAGTCGGAGGGCGAGCCGGCCACGGCCTTCGACCACGCCGTGGCGACGGCCTACCGGTGGCCGGTGGACGAACTCGCGGGGCTACTCGGCGAAGCCGGGTTCGTGGAGGTCGGCCGGATGCTGCGCGAACCGGGCGCAGCGGAACGGTACCGCCGGGGCCACCTGCTGGTGTGCGCACCGGCGCGCCACAACGTAGAGAGCGGGTAGTCGCCTGACCGGTACACGCGGTCGGCGCGGTCTGCCCGCCCGCACTTCAGGACTCGCGTGGGGATTCGTGCTTGCCCTTGTACGGCTCTCCCAGGTGCTCGGCGAAGAAGGCCTCGATCCGCTTCCAAGCATCCGCCGCGGACTCCGGGTGCGGACCGGTGCCCATCGCGCGCAGGACCACGCGCAGGGGTTTCGGGCCGTTGGGCTCCTCGTTGAGGAAGGAGTGCCCTGCGTCGAGGTACTCCTTCACGTCGTTGCGCACCCCCGCGTCGTAGAGGGCGCCGCGCAGCCGGTTGGCGGCACCGCTCAGCTGCCGGTCCTTGGCGCCGTAGCTGGCCACCACCGGGCAGGAGCGGGCCGCGACCGCCCGGATGTCCTTGGGGAGGAAGCCGTAGTTGGGGGCGGAGACGTCGAAGTCGGGGGCGGCGGCGATCGCGAAGCCGCCGCCGAGGCAGAAGCCGATGACACCCACCTTCCCGGTGCAGTCGTCCTGGGCGCGCAACCACTCCCGACCGGCGAGCAGGTCCGTGAAGGCCCGGCCGTGCCCGGCGCTGAGGGCGCGCATGACCCCGCGGACGCAGCGCAGCATTCCACCCTCGCTGTAGAGGTCGGGGACGACGGTGAGGTACCCGGCGCGGGCCATGCGGTCGGCGTGGCGGCGCATCTCCTGATCGACCCCGAAGGCCTCGTGCGCCACCACCACCCCGGGCCACGGACCCTCCCCCTCGGGGCGGGCCAGGTAGGCCCGAAGACCCGGTGAACCGTCACCGCCCCGGGTCAGGTCGCTGAGGTCGATCTCGGGCATGGCTGCCTCCTGATGTCCCGCCCCCGGGTCCACGCTTCCCCTGACTCTAGACACCCTGCCGCTCTTGGGAAGGGGGTTACGGGGTACATCCGTCAGCGATGGGAAAACCGGGCCGACCGGGACAGCGGAGAGAGGGTTCGATGAGCGGGGACCAGGGTTCGGAGGAGGAGCTGGAGGCCGCGGGGCGGCTGTGGGGCAAGGCCAGCCTGGTCACGCCGATGGCGATCCGTGCGGTGGCGACCCTGCGGGTGGCCGACCAGCTCGCCGAAGGGCCGCACACCGCCGAGGAGCTCGGCCTCGCGGTGGACGTCCGGCCCGAGGCGCTGGCCCGGGTGATGCGGCACCTGGTGAACGAAGGGCTGTTCACCCGGGACGGGGACCGCTTCGCGCTCACGGAGACCGGTGCCGCGCTGCGTTCGGACCACCCGTACTCGCGGCTGGACTGGTTCGCCGCGGACAGCGCCCACGGGCGGGCCGACCTGTGTCTGGCGCAGCTGACCGAAGCACTGCGCACCGGCGAGACCGCGTACGGGCTGCACTTCGAGGGCTCGGGCTTCTGGGACGACCTGTCCGCCGACCCGGCCCTGTCCGCCTCGTTCAGCGGGATCATGGGCTCGCGTATGACGACGCAGGCCCGAGTGCTGGCCCGGATGTACGAGTGGGAGGCGCTGGACCACATCGTGGACGTGGGCGGCGGGGACGGCTCGCTGTTGCGCGTGCTGCTGGACCGTTTCCCGAGCACGAGCGGGACCGTCGTGGACCTGTCCGGCCCGGTGGCGGAGGCCCGGGAGAGCTTTCGGGGCGCCGGACTGGCGGACCGCGCCGCGGCGGTCGAGGGCAGCTTCTTCGACCCGCTGCCCGAGGACGGGGACGCGTACCTCCTGTGCTGGATCCTGCACGACTGGGACGACGCCTCGGCCCGGGCCATCCTGCGCCGCTGCGCCGAGGCCGCCGGACCGGAGGGCACGGTCCTGGTCGCCGAGTACGACGCCGGCAGGGGCATCAGCGAACTCGACGTGCGGATGCTGGCGTACTTCAACGGCCGGGAACGGGACAGCGCGGCACTGACGGCACTGGCGGAGGAATCGGGTCTGAGTCTCGCCGGGGACCACGAATCACACGGGATCAGGCTCCTGGAATACACGGTCGGCCGACCAGTGTGACATGGGTCACATGCAACCCCATAACCACGGGTAACGCGGGCACCACCGAAACCACCCCTGCGGACCCGTTGACGCGGGTGCGGTCTCCTGGCTCCATTGGTGCATCTCTTCAACCCGCTACTGAGGAGCAACACCGACATGATCAACCGCAGGCTCTTCCTGGGCGGCGTCTCGCTCGCCGCCGGGGTCCCACTGCTCGGCGCAGCCGGTTGCGCCACCAGGCCCCAGGTCGCCAACCCCGTTTCCGGCACGGCCAATGTGGGAGCGCTCCCGGTGAGCGTGACCAACGAAAGCGGCCGCTTCGGCGACGACGAAGTCCTCCTGTACATCGTCGGCACCGACCTGGTGGACGACGTCCACTGCTGGGTCGACGCCGAAGGCACGCCCCACCCGGTCAGCGTCGACGACAACACCGACGACGGGTACACGGACTACTCGATCCCCCTGGGCTCCCTGCCCGAAGACTGGACGGTCCCGTACATGTCAGGCCGGATCTACTTCGCCCTCGGCGGCAAGCTGGGGATCCGGATCGTCGAGGACGGCGACGGCAACCCCGCCCTCCAGCTCCCCTCGGGCTGGGTCGAGGACGACGACAGCTTCGACGTCCTGCACGACTCGGTGGAGTTCACCCACAACGAGGACGGCATGTTCTGCAACACCACGATGGTGGACCAGTTCAGCGTGCCGATCGGGATCCGGCTGACCGGTGACGACGACCAGAGCACCGGCTTCCTCCTGCCCGGCGGGCGCGACGCGATCTTCGAGACGGTCGCCGCCGACCCGGACTTCTCATCGCTGGTGTTCGACGACCGGATCATCGCCCCCGGCCACGGGCTCGACGCCGGGATCTTCCCCACCGACTACTACGACCCCTATGTGGACGAGGTGTGGTCGCACTACGCGGGCACCGACCTGACCGTCACCACCAACGCCGGGACCTTTACCGGCCGGGTGGAGGGCGACGAGCTGCTGTTCGACGGCGGGGTCTCCCCGATCGCCAAGCCCAGTACGCGCGACGTGTTCTTCTGCGACGGCGCCCTGGACGCTCCCAATGACGGCATCACCGGCCCGGTCGCGGCGATCGTCGGCGCCGCGCTCAACCGCTCCACCCTGCTGGACTTCGCCGACCAGCCCACCAACGACCCGGCCGAGTTCTACCTGGCCGACATCGCAAACCGCTACGCCGGGGTCTTCCACGACCACACCGAGGACGGCAAGGCCTACGGCTTCGCCTTCGACGACGTGGAGGACTTCGCGTCCTACGTCCAGGACCACGGACCCTCCGGCCTGGAGATCACCCTGACCCCCTTCTGACCGGCCCCGCACGGAGGCCGCCACAAGCGCGCGCCCCGGGTAGCCCCGAACCGGGATGGGAGCGGGGGCACCCGGGGCGCGCCCACTACTGCAGGATCTCGCCCCCCCAGTGAGGAGGAGCGAGGGCTTCCGCTTAATGGCGGCCCCGGTAGGAGGTCGGGGCCTCGGTCTCCTTGTACCAGCGCCTGGCGGCCTCACCCTCGTTGAGCACGAGGATGACGATGATGATGACCAGGCCGATGAAGTTGCAGTCATCCAGCATCACGTTGAGCACCAGGCTCGCGAAGCCGATGCCCACCACCACCCGCACGAGCGTCTGGGTGCGCCCTCCGCCCCGGCCCATGGTCGCCGCGACGTAGGCCTCGAAAACCGTGAGGCCGATGCCGACCAGTATGAGGAGGACCGCGAGCCCCAAGGCCGTGCCCATTTCACTCCGGAACTGGGGATCACTCAGGACACCGAGTCCGACGAGCGCCAAGAGGTACATGAATGCTCCCAGGGCGGCTCTGATCCACAGGATGACCTGAATCGCGGTGATCGTGCCGGGCTTGTGGTAAACGAGGGCTCCTCTCACCTCACTGCCACACCCGGCCCCTTCCGCACCGACCGCGACACCCGTGAGACGCCCGGCCCGGGCGCGCGGTTCTGTCCCTGTCAGTCCACTCGCGGCCCGACCCGACCGACAGCGAAGAGCCCGGGTCACGTTCAGGCACCGGCCGCCCTGACCCCCACTACCAACTCACTCGGTCCCGGGAACATCCCCCGGCTTCTCGGAACCCTCGCGGACGGCCTCAACGATCGCGGAGAAGTCCCGCTCACCGTCCAGTTCGTCGGCGAAGGCCCGGTAGATATCGGCCGCCCGGCTCCCGATCCGCGACTCCACACCGGTCTGTTCGAGCGCGTTTGCGGCCAGACCCAGGTCCTTGGCCATGAGAGAGGCCGCGAACCCCGGCTTGTAGCCGTTATTGGCCGGGCTGGCGGGAACCGGCCCCGGGACCGGACAGTAGGACGTCAGCGACCAGCACTGCCCCGAGGCCGTCGACATCACGTCGTACAGCGCCTGGTGGGTCAGGCCCAGCCGCTCCCCCAGCACGAACGCCTCGCTCACCGCCAGCATCGACGCGCCCAGGACCATGTTGTTGCAGATCTTGGCCGCCTGGCCGCCGCCCGGGCCGCCGCAGTGCACGACCTTCCTTCCCATCGCGCTCAGCAGCGGCTCCGCCGAGGGGAAATCGGACCCGTCCGCACCCACCATGAAGGTGAGCGTCCCGCCCTCGGCACCCGCGACTCCCCCGGAGACGGGTGCGTCCACGGACCGGTGTCCGGCGGCGACGGCGGCCGTGTTGGCGGAGCGTGCGTCGGCCACGTCCACCGTTGAGCAGTCGATGAACAGCGTGCCGGTCCGGGCAGCGGTCAGCAGCCCGCCGTCCGCCCCGCCCGTACCGTCGGCACCCTGGTAAGCGGCGAGCAGGTGGCGGCCGCTCGGCAGCATGGTGACGACGGCGTCGGCGCCGGCCACCGCCTCGGCTGCGGAGCCCGCCACCAGCACACCGGACCCGGCTACCCGTTCCAGGGCCTCGGGAACCAGGTCGAACCCGGTCACGGAGTGTCCGGCGGCGGCCAGGTTGGCGGCCATCGGACCGCCCATGTTGCCGAGGCCCACAAAGGCGATCGCGGTCATGGCGAGCCTCCGGTGGTGGACTGCGTGTCGGACCGCACGGAGCCGGGCGGATCCGCGAGACCGACCGGCCCGTCCGGCGCCGCTTCGAAGGCGCGGGCGACGACAGCGCCGGTGACCTCCGCGAGAGTGGCCGGGGACCACTGCGGGCTGCGGTCCTTGTCGATGACCTGGGCCCGGATACCCTCCGCGAGGTCCGGCCAGGCCAGCGCGGCGCAGGAGACCCGGTACTCCTGCTCCAGGACCTCCTCCAGGGAGCCGAGCCCGCGGGCGCGGCGCAGAGCCGCCAAGGTGGTCTTCACCGAGGTCGGCGACTTGCTCTCGATCAGATCAGCGGCCTTGGCGGCCTCCGGGTCGCCGTGGGCGCGCAGCCGCGCCACGATCTCCTCGGCGTCGTCGGAGGAGTAGCAGCTGTCGATCCAGGAACGCTGGTCTGCCAGCTTCCCGGCCGGGGCGATCTCGGCGTAGCGGCCCACCGCACCGGCGACGTCGGCCTCCGGTGCGGCCTTGGCGATCGCGGCGACCAGGTCCTCCAGCCGGTCGGAGGGCACGAAGTGGTCGGCCATGCCGGCGTAGAGCGCGTCCGCGGCACCGATCGGGGTGCCGGTGAGCGCCAGGTGGGTCCCGGTCTCGCCCGGCGCCCGCGAGAGCAGGTAGGTGCCGCCCACGTCGGGCACGAACCCGATGGTGGTCTCCGGCAGGCCCACAGAAGAGCGTTCGGTGACCACGCGGACTGCGCCGTGCGCGGACACACCGACGCCGCCGCCCATGACCACGCCGTCCATGAGGGCGACGTAGGGCTTTGCGTAACGGGCGATCCGGGCGTTGAGGTGGTACTCGTCCCGCCAGAAGTCAGCGGCCTGGTTGTCTCCGTCCACGGCGCTGGCCCTGATGGCGCGGATGTCGCCGCCCGCGCACAGGCCCCGGTCTCCGGCGCCGTCGAGCAGCACCACCGAGACCGAGTCATCCCTCTCCCAGCGGGTCAGGGCGTCGTCGAGGGCGCGGACCATGTCGTGGTCGAGCGCGTTGATGGCGCGAGGCCGGTTGAGCGTGGCGTGCCCGAGCCCGTTCCCGACGCTGAACAGGACCTTGTCGTCCTGCGGCGCCGCGGTCCCGTTGGGGGCGCTGGCATCGTTCGGCATCAGGCGGCCCCGGTCAGTCCGCGGGCGATGATCAGACTCATGATCTCGTTGGTCCCTTCCAGGATTCGGTGGACCCTCAGGTCGCGCACGATCTTCTCAATGCCGTACTCCGTCAAATAGCCGTACCCCCCGTGCAGTTGGAGGGCTTGGTCGGCGACGGTGAATCCGGCTTCCGTGGCGAACCGCTTGGCCATGGCGCACAGGTGCGCGGCCTCGGGTTCGCCCTCGTCCAGGGCTGCGGCGGCCCGCCGCAGCAGGGAGCGGGCGGCCTCCAGTTCGGTGGCCATCTCCGCGAGCCGGAACTGGAGCGCCTGGGCGTTGATCAGCGGGGCGCCGAAGGCCTCCCTGCTGCAAAGGTAGGAGGTCGTGGCCTCCAATGCAGCGAGGGCCCCGCCGAGTGAGCAGGCGGCGATACCGAGGCGGCCGCCGTTGAGCCCGTTCATCGCGATGCGGAAGCCGTCGCCCTCCGTGCCCAGGCGCCGGTTGGCGGTCAGGCGCACCCCGTCCATGAGGACCTGGCGTGTGGGCTGGGCGTTCCAGCCCATCTTGGCCTCGTCTGCGCCGAAGGAGACCCCGGGGTCGTCGCGGTGGACGACGAACGCGGAGATCCCCGCGGCGCCGTCGCCGCCGGTGCGGGCCATCACCACGTACACCTCGGAGGCGCCCGCCCCGGAGATGAACTGCTTGGACCCGGTCAGGACGTAGTCGTCGGCGTCGCGGACCGCGCGGGTGCTGAGCGCGGCGGCGTCGGACCCGGCCCCCGGTTCGGTGAGGCAGTAGCTGCCCAGTGTCTCCATGGAGCACAGGCCGGGCAGCCAGCGGGCCTTCTGGGCGTCGTCGCCGTAGCGGTCCACCATCCAGGCGACCATGTTGTGGATGGACAGGTAGCCGGCGACGGACGGGCAGCCGGTGGCCAGGGCCTCGAAGGCCACGGCGCCGTCGTGCCGGGTCAGTCCCGTGCCGCCGGAGCCCTCGGAGACGTAGAGGCCGCCCATGCCGAGTCCGGCGGCCTTGCGGAGCACGTCGACCGGGAAGTGCTTGTTCTGGTCCCACTCGACGGCGAAGGGCGCGAGGTGTTCGTCGGCGAACCCGCGCGCGGTCTCGGCCAGCGCGCGCTGTTCGTCCGTGGTCGCGGGGGTCACCGGACAACCGGGATAGTGAACTCCGCGCCCTCCTTGACCCCGGAGGGCCAGCGCGAAGTGACGGTCTTGGTGCGGGTGTAGAAGCGGATGGAGTCGGGCCCGTGCTGGTTGAGGTCGCCGAATCCGGAGCGCTTCCAGCCGCCGAAGGTGTGGTAGGCGACGGGCACCGGGATGGGCACGTTCACGCCGACCATGCCGGTCTCGACCCGCTGTGAGAAGTCGCGCGCGGTGTCGCCGTCCCGGGTGAAGATGGAGACCCCGTTGCCGTACTCGTGCTCGCTGGGCAGGCGCAGGGCCTCCGCGTAGTCGGCGGCGCGCACCACGCACAGCACCGGGCCGAAGATCTCCTCACGGTAGATCCGCATGTCCGGGGTGACGCGGTCGAAGAGGGAGGCTCCGGTGAAGAAACCGTCCTCGTGGCCCGCGACCTTGTGGCCGCGGCCGTCGACCACCAGTTCGGCGCCCTCCTCGACGCCCAGCCCCACATAGGAGTCGACCTTCTCCAGGGCTCCCTTGGACACGAGCGGGCCGAAGTCGGCGCCGGGGTCGTCGGAGGTGCCGACCGTCAGGCCGGAGATGCGCTCGGTGAGCTTGGCGACTAAGGCGTCCGCGGTCTTCTCACCCACGGGAACCGCGACGGAGATGGCCATGCAGCGTTCTCCAGCCGAACCGTATCCGGCGCCGATGAGGGCGTCGGCGACCTGGTCGAGGTCCGCGTCGGGCATGACGACCATGTGGTTCTTGGCCCCGCCGAAGCACTGGGCGCGCTTGCCGTGCGCGGTGGCGGTGGAGTAGACGTGCTCGGCGATCGGAGTGGAGCCCACGAAGCCCACCGCGGCCACGCGGGGGTCGGTGAGCAGGGTGTCCACGGTCTCCTTACCGCCGTTGACGACGTTGAGCACGCCCGGGGGCAGTCCGGCCTCCAGGAACAGTTCGGCCAGCCGGAGCGGCACCGAGGGGTCGCGTTCGGAGGGCTTGAGGATGAAGGCGTTCCCGCAGGCCAGCGCGGGCGCGGCCTTCCAGAGCGGAATCATCGCCGGGAAGTTGAACGGGGTGATGCCCGCGACCACACCGAGGGGCTGGCGCAGGGAGTGCACGTCGATCCCGGCGCCCGCGTTGTCGGAGAACTCGCCCTTGGCCAGGTGCGGGATACCGGCGGCGAACTCGACCACCTCCAGCCCCCGCTGGAGATCGCCGTGCGCGTCGGCGACGGTCTTGCCGTGCTCGGCGGACAGCGCCCGAGCGATGGACTCCCGCTCCGGCTCGACCAGCTGCAGGAAGCGCAGCAGGACCCGGGCCCTGCGCTGGGGGCTCCAGGAGCCCCAGTCGATCTGCGCTGCCTCGGCGTCGGCGATGACCTGTTCGGTCTCCGCCCGGTCCGCCAGGGGGACGCGCGCCTGCACCCGGCCGGTGTTGGGGTCGTAGACGTCGCCGAAGCGACCGGACCGGCCCGGGACGTTCTTGCCATGCACGAAATGCGTCAGCTCGCTGACCATGCGTGTTCACTCCATCCTCGTGGATCACACGAATTCCCTGGCCGCGAGCGGTGGCCTGACTCCCGGTGTTGTCCCCGGTCACAGTGGCGGGACCGTGCTGGATTCGCACCAGCTTCCCCGCTCCGCGGCCACCTCACCATATAGTTGGACGTCCTACTAAATCTAGGCCCGGGACGCCTTGGATCACGCGCGACCGCGGAGCCGAAGGCCAAGGACACTGCGGAGGACAGCGCCAGCTGCGACACCGCAGCGAACGGACATACCCGACCCTTTGCCGGAGGGGCGACACCCCCAGTAGGCTCTGCGACTTGTGACCGCCAAGGAGCCGCCCCGCGCAACCGACCATGTCCTCGCCCTGACCCCCGAGTGGCGAACCGTCGACACCACACTGCGTGTACTCCTGGTGATCCACAGCGTCACCGCCGCCACCCGCATCGCCGACATCCTCCCGGCGCTCCACGACCCCCGCGTCCAGCTCTACTGCGCCCAGACCAGCGGTGCCGTCTTCGCCAACGGCGTCCAGGAGTACATCCGGGAGAACGGTGTCCGCCACCTCCCCTGGGACCAGGCACGGGAAATGGAATTCGACCTCGTCGTCACCGCCAGCCTCGGCGATAATCTGCACGAGATAAATTCCCCGATCCTGAGAATTCCCCACGGCAACGGATATAATAAGAGGTGGAAGCAGGAAGCAGGAAGCAGGAAGCAGGAAGCAGGAAGCAGGAAGCAGGAAGCAGGAAGCAGGAAGCAGGAAGCAGGAAGTCTTCGGACTCTCCGACGGGACCCTCAAGCACGAAGGGCGCCTGGTTCCCTCCGCCATCGCGCTCTCACACACCGAACAGTTCGACCGGCTCCGCGAAGGCTGCCCCGACGCGCTCCCCCTCGCCTTTCTCGCTGGCGACCCCTGCTACGACCGGCTACTCGCCAGCGCGCCGAGGCGGCTCAACTACCGCGACGATCTCGGCCTGCGCCCCGGACAGAAACTCATCACCGTCAATTCCACCTGGAAGACCGATTCCCTTTTCGGGTCCCACCCCTCGCTCGTACCACGGCTCCTCTCCCGACTCCCGTACGATGAATACCGCCTCGCGCTCGTCCTGCACCCCAATGTCTGGTCCTCGCACAGTGAGCGCCAGATCGAGGCGTGGTTCGACGAAACCCTCCGCTCCGGCCTCCTCCTGATCCCGCCCGACGAGGGCTGGCGCGCCGCCGTCACCGCCGCCGACCTCGTCCTCTCCGACCACGGCTCCGTCAGCGTCTACGCCGCCGCCCTCGGTCGCCCGGTCCTGCTCTCCCCCGGCGGCCGCGACTCCGTCGACCCCGACTCCGCGCTCGGCCGCCTCTACGAAGCAGCCCAGCCCCTCGACCCCCACGCACCGTTCCCGCCCCAGTTCCACCAGGCGGAGAAGCTCCGCGACCACACGCACGAGACCGCCCGATCCTGGATCAGCTCCGCGCCCGAGCAGTCGCTCGACCTCATCCGCGCCGAGGCCTACCGGATCATGGGAGTCGATCCGCCCGCGCGCGCCCCCGCGCTCCTCGCCGTGCCGCCGCCGAGGGTCCGGAGCCTCGGGACCGCCTCCCTGTGGGTCGCCGTCACCCCGGTGGAGGACTCCCTCGCCGTCCACAGGGTTCCCGCCGCCGCGAACCCCGACGGCCCGGGGATCCTGGTCGTGTCCGACGCCGAACTCGACCACCGCCTCGCCGGGGCCGCCGACGCCTTCACCGTCGCGGAGGGGAACCTCCCCGCCGACGAGGAACTGTGGTCCGACACCGTGTTCGCCCACAGGCCCGGCGCGAGGCTCACCGTCGTGCACTCCCCCGAGGGCGCCCGCCTGCGTACCCGTGAAGGAGCGCTCTTCCGGCTCCGCTTCGAAAGCTCCCTCGACGACGACCACCTGGCCGTGTGCATCCTCGCCGAACGCCTCATCACGGCTGACCACCCTCCCACCCCGGCGGCGCTCGCGGCCCGCAGCCCGCTGAGGATCCGGATCTCCCTGGAGCGCACACTCACCGTCCCCTTCGAGGTCTACACCCACTGATTTCCGGATTCCACCGACATCACGCGACCACGCTCAGTAGCTTCATGCCATGCCCGGATTCGACCACGAACTTCAGGTACGGCTGCTCCAGAACAGGCCGTCCCTGGTGCCCTTCATGCTCAGCGACACGCTTGGCTTCCCTGTGCCCGACTTCGCCCGTGCGGAGCTCGGCTGCGGTGACCACACCAAGCTCAAGCCCAAGCCGTTCAAGTCAGACAACGTGGTCGTTCTCTACGACGACGACGGCGGAAAGCTACTGGCCATCATCTCGGAGGTCCAACAGGACAAGGACCATGACAAGCCCTACACCTGGCCTCTTTACCTCGCCACTGTCAGGGAGCAACTACGTTGCCCCGTTCGATTGATGGTGGTCTGTCCGGACAGCGACACCGAGCAGTGGGCACGCACTCCCATCGAGATGGAGAACGGAGGTGCCGTTCTCAGGCCAGCGGTCCTAGGACCGAGTAACACCCCCTACATCGACGACATCGAACGGGCGAGGGCCCTTCCGGAGCTTGCCGTGCTGTCCGCAGCGGCTTACGGCTCACACCTGCCTGTGCTCAAGGCCGCCGAAGCCGCCCTGGACAAGCTGCCCGAACACACCCAACTTCTTTATAATGACTACATCGAGTCGAAGCTCAATGCGTCGGCCCGCAAGATGTGGGAGGACCTCATGGCAACCGGTACCTACGAGTGGCAGAGCGACTTCGCCCGCAAGTACGTGGGGCAGGGCCGTGAGGAAGGCCGTGAGGAAGGTTTCGCGCAGGGCAAGCGCGAGGCGCTCCTCCGTATCCTGGAGGCACTCCCCATCACGGTTGACGAGGAGGCACGCAAGCGTATCGACGAATGCGCTGACTCGGACCAGCTCGATGCCTGGCTCACCAAGGCCGTCAAAGTGAAGACCACCGACGAACTATTCGCCTGACCCCATTCCAGCAATACCGGGGCCGGAGCCACATGCCCGGCCCCGACGCTATGCCCGCTCCTGCCCGGTGAGCTTCTCCCGAAGGCGCTTGGCGGCTCCGGCCGCGCCGACGAGCTCGTACACCTCGGCCGCCGTGGTCCACCGCTCCCCTGGGCTGTCTCCGAGGTCGCCCAGGGTCTCCAGGACCTTGCCGACCTGGTAGGCACGGTTGGCCGCGACGAAGCGGCCCAGGGCCTCCCCCAGCAGCGCGACGGCCTGGCCGGGGTGCTCCTCGGCGAGGATGCGGGCCTGGTTCACCAGCAGCTTGCCCTCGTTGGCGTGGTCGGGCCCTTCCGCCTCAGCGTGCTCGCGGAACAGCCGGAGCGCGGCCGCGTAGCGTTCGAGGGCCGCCTCTTGATCCCCGCCCAGCAGTGCGGCGTCCCCCATGTGCATGTGGTGGAGGGCCGACGGCCGGGCGCGCGTGTGGTCGAGGCAGGGGAACGACGCCTCGAGCCGACGTTCTGCGGCCTCCCGGTGACCCTCACGGCGTTCCAGGATGCCGAACCACTCCAGGGCCGCGCCCCTGCCTCTCGGGTCGGCCCGCTCGGTCTCAGCGGCCTCCAGGGAGAGTTCGAGCTGCTGCCTGGCCTCGGCCAGTCGGCCCCGCCCGAGCATCGCCTCGCCCCACTGCCCCCGGATCCGGGCCACGGCGTCGGCGTTCCCGCAGGCCTCGGCGTCTCGGACAGCCAAGGCGAGCAGGGTCACGCGCTCGTCGGTCCTGCCGTGCGCGGTGAAGTAGCCGTTGGTTGCCTCGGCCACCTGCCAGGCGTAGCCGGGATCGGGCGGGCACCCGTCCCACACCCGGCCGGAGCGCTCCACACAGGCGATGATCGCGTCCAGGTTGGCCTCGAACCACTCGTCGGGGATCGGGTCGCGTTCCATCCGGCCGGGCACGAACTCGGCGCTGCGTTCACGGATCTCACGGCGCCGGGCCAACCAGGGCTCGAGGCGGCCGGGAAGCCTGTCGTCCTGCCGGACCTGTTCCGCGGCGGCGGCGAAGTCCGGCACCGAACAGGGTGCTTCCTTGCCGTACAGGGGGCCGAGCTTCCAGCGCTGGGTGCGGACGGTGTCGGCCGCCACGGAGCCGTACAGGTAGTAGTCGGCGAATGCCTGCTGGGCGCTTCGGCGTTCCTCCGGTGAACCCTTCGTGGTGGCGACCCATGTCGCGTGCTCGTAGGTGAGGTCCTCCATGACGTACCGGCCTGCCCAGTCGGTCTTGACCAGGCTGCGCCTCAGGAGGCGGTCCAGCGCCTCGTCACCGCGGACCGGGTCCTGGCCGAAGACGGACCGGACCAGCCATCGGTCGAAGTCACGGGTGGGGTGCAGGCCCAGTGCGCGGTACAGCAGGGCGGCGTTCTCGTCGAGTTCCCGGTAGAACGCGTCGAAGACCGCGATGGGCCGGGTGGAGACCGCGGAGGCCTCCTCGAGGTAGGCGAGTCGGCCGCACTCCTCCATACGTGCGACCAGCTCCCCGGCGGACCGGCCCGGCTCATCGCACAGGAGGGCGGCGGAGTGACCGGCGAGCAGGGGGATCCCCGCGCACCGGCGTACCAGTTGTTCGAAGGCCTCCGGCTCGTCCGCGAAGCGCTCGGGACCGAGGATGTCGTGGAACAGCGCCGCGACCGCCCCGTCCTCCAGCGGCCCGACCCGCACCGCGGCCGGGCGCCGCATGCCCAGCCCTCGGACCGGTTCGCGGCTGGTGGTGATCACCAGCGTCCCGGGCAGGTCGGACAGGAACGGTTCGACCTGCGCGGCCGAGCGGACGTCGTCCAACAACACGACCACGGGCCTGCCCTCGGTGTGCTGCCGGAAGAGGCTGAGCTTGCCCTCCAGGGTGTCGAAACCCGGGGCGTCGGTATCGATACCGGCCGCGTGGAAGTATTCGTCGCACATCTGCTCGACGCCTCTGCCCCGCCCCTCACCCGGGTCGCCGCCGCAGGCCATGGCGATCTGGGCGTGGCCGAAGCTGCTCCGGTTGAGAATGATCCACGTGAGGGCGAGGGTGGTCTTGCCGACCGCCGCCTCTCCGACCATGCTCCACAGCCAGCTCCCCGTTCCCTCCTCCGCGCGTTCGAGAAAGGTGTCGAGCAGGGCCAGCTCCTCGCCCCGGTTCTGGAAGACGCTGGTCTCGCGCTGCGGAAGGAGCCGGACCGTTCGAGACTCACTCTGGTGGATACTCACCGAGCCGGCCACCGAGCCGATCTGGACCTGGGTGCCGTGGTTGTCGCCGTGGGAGGTGTTGTGTGTGCCGCTCACAGCGCCCCATCCTGGCCGAGAACGGCGCTCCCGACCACCCCCGCAGGTCGGAACGGGTTGTCCTATGCCGGTCACGGTCCGCCATCGGCCGCCGCTTAGCCTGGCTGGGCGTTCCGGTGCTCCGATCGGGACCGGACGGTAGTTCCGGCGCGGGGCGCGAAAGGTCGGTGTTGCCCCCATGTCCGACTCCACGACCCGGGCATCGACGGCGCCGCTCGGTGGCCGGTTCTGGGCCTTCTGGTCCGCCTCCCTGGCCTCGAACCTGAGCGACGGCGTGGCGATGATCGCCATGCCTTGGCTCGCGTCCTCGCTCGCGCCCGACAGCGCGGCCCTGGTGGCGGCGGTCGCGACCGCCGGGCGGCTGCCCTGGCTCTTCCTCGCCCTGCCTGTCGGGGTGCTGATCGACCGGGTCCCCCGGTTCACGCTGATGGTCTCCGCGAACACCCTGCGTATGCTGCTGTGGCTGCTCCTCGCTCTGGTCGTGTTCTCCGGCTGGCACTCGGTCGCCCTGCTGGCGGCCTTCGCGTTCGCGTTCGGCGCTTTGGAGGTCTGTTACGACACCGCCGCCGAGACCACGGTGACGGCGCTGGTCCCCAAGGAGCGTCTGGAGCGGGCCAACGGGCACATCCGGTCCGGGGCGATCGTGGCGCAGGAGTTCGCCGGTCGTCCGCTGGGCGGTTTCGTTCTGGCTCTGAGCCTGTTCGCGCCGTTCCTGTTCAACACCGCCGCGCTGCTGGTGTCTGTGGTGGCCCTGCTCAGGGTCCGAGCGACATCGCCCACCACAACCGCGTCCTCGCCCGAGGCCCATGCGGCGGCGCCGCGCGGGCTCCGAGGGGTGTGGGAAGACGTGGGCGAGGGCGTGCGGGCCCTGTGGAACCAGCCCCTGCTGCGCGCCGTGGCGGTCATCGCGGTCTTCATCAACACCGCCTACGCGACCCTGCTCTCCACCCAGGTCCTGTTCGTGCGCGACACCCTGGGCTTGGACTCGGCCGGATTCGGCCTGCTCATGGCCTTCGCCGCGATCGGCGGCATCGTGGGCGGGCAGCTGGTCTCCTGGCTGCGCTCCGTCCTGCCGCACGGCACCCTGCCGGTGCTCTGCTTGGCCGTCAGCGGACTGCTGTACCTGGTAGTGGCGCTGTTCCCGCTCACCGCGGTCGTGGCCGGGGTGTATTTCCTCTCCGGCGGACTGGTGCTGGGCTACGCGATCGCGATGACCTCGATCCGCCAGCGCATCACCCCGGACCACCTGCTCGGGCGGGTGAACGCCGCCATGCGCACGGTGAGCGTCGGTATGAGCGCCGTGGGCATGGCGGTCGGCGGTGTCCTGGTGTCGTCCTTGGCGCCGGCGCTGGGGCAGACGGACGCCCTCCGTGCCCCCTACGTCCTGGTGAGCGCGGTCAGCCTGACGGTGGTGGTGTTCTTCGGCCGCCAGCTCACCCGCCTAGTGCGGGAGAACGACATCTGACCCCCGCCGACCCTGCACCGTCGGTGCGGCGGTGCCCTCAGTTGCCGAGGGAGTGTCCTCTCAGGCCCCGAGGGTTCGCAGTTTCCCGTGGGCCTCGTCCATGCGGACAGGGAAGGCCTCTGGGCTCTCCGCGAGGCGCATCGCGCTGAGTTCACAGGCCATCGCGGCGTGGGCGGCCAGGACCGCGACGGTCTCGGTCGCCCCTGCCTCGGTCAGCGCCGCGGCGAGCCGGAGCGCGCGCTGCTGCCGGGTGAGCAGGTAGCGCGATCTCAGGTCGACGCTCTCCTTGAGCAACCGCACGAGCACTGCGGAGTGAGCGGGTGACAGGGAGGCGTACGGTCTGGTGACGGCGCTGGCCTCACGCAGCAGGGTGAGGGCCGCCCCGAGGTCGTCGCCCAGGGGCCGGTCCGCCTTGTCGCGCACGTAGGCGCACATGCGGTCCGCCTCCGCGCTGTCGTCGGCGAACAACACCTGTTGTTTGTCACCGAAGTACCGGAAGAACGTGGTGCGGCCGACCTCGGCGCGTTCGGCGATGGCGGCGACAGTGACGTTGTCGAATCCGTGTTCGGCGAAGAGTTGGAAGGCGGCCGACACGATCGTGGCCCGCGCCTTACGACGTTTGCGAGCGTGGAGCGTGTCCGGGGGGTGGTGCATGAGGCGACCCTATCGAGTGGGAACTCGGTTCTCTTTGGCACGCGGGACCGACCATAGGGACGGTGGTCCTGAAACGGACCGAGAAGCCGAGGATGCGGGAAGTCGTCCGGGCTTGATGACGGGTTGTATCCGGCACCCGAGGCCTGGGGGAGCCTCGGGCAAACACCGGTTGGCCCGGGATTTTATTGCAAAGAGGTCTGGTACTCGCAACCGCCTTCCCCTTACCGCTGAACCCTTGCCAGGAAAGAGTTCCCTCCTCACGGAAGTTATCCCTCCAACGGGCCCACCATTTCCGGAGGGAGGCGAATTTGCACTCCCAGCAAATCGTTCAGGTTCCTAACTGTTCGCTATCCGAGGTATCCGAAAGCCGTGCCCGCGGGCCGCGAGGACCCCTCGCCGCCTCCCACCGCAGCCTTCCGCGCGCGCCCTGCCGAATGTCACCCCCCTGTGACACAGTGGAGACCCACATCACAACTTGGGATTCGTCATGGCATATATCCTGGTCATAGGCACACGCAAGGGGCTGTTCACCGCCCACAGCGAGGATCGGCGCGGGTGGAAGGTGCACGGTCCGCACCGACTCGACGAAGAAAACGATGCGGGGATGAGCCCCGTCTACTCCGTCGGGATCAACCCGCACACCAGGCGCCTGCTCGCCGGAACGGAGAGCTGGCACTTCGGACCGAGCGTCTGGCACAGCGACGACCTCGGCGCGACCTGGACCGAACCGGAGACCGCACCCATCGCCTTCCCCGAGGACACCGACGCCTCGCTCGCCCGTGCCTGGCAGTTCGCCTTCGGGGCCGACCCGGACACGGTCTACGCGGGGGTGGAGCCGCACGCCCTGTTCCGGTCCTCCGACGGCGGCACCAGCTTCGAACTGGTCCGGGCGCTGTGGGACCACCCGCACCGGACCAACTGGTTCCCCGGGGCCGGGGGCGCGGCGATCCACACCGTCCTGCCGGGAACGCTCGGTACCGGCCAGCGGTCGCCGGAGGCGATCACCGTGGCCATGTCCACGGGGGGTGTCTACCAGACCGGGGACGGCGGGGCCAGTTGGGCACCGGCCAACCGGGGCATCTCCGCGGGCTTCCTGCCGGACGAGGAACCCGAGTACGGCCAGTGCGTGCACAAGGTCGCGGCCGCCCCGGACGGCTCGTTCTACGCGCAGAACCACCACGGGGTGTACCGCAGCGACGCCCCGGCCGCCGACGGGTGGAGCCGGATCGAGGAAGGGCTGCCCACCGACTTCGGCTTCGCGGTGGTCGCACACCCGCACCGGCCCGAGTCCGCGCTCAACTTCCCCGTGGTCAGCCAGGAAGTGCACTTCCCACCGGGGCACCGGCTGAGCGCCTACCGCACCGACGACGGGGGGAAGACCTGGCGTTCGGTCAACAAAGGCCTGCCGGAGGAGCCGTACTTCGGAATCGTGCTGCGCGACGGTGCCTGCACCGACGGCGCGGACGTCCCCGGTTTCTACTTCGGTACGCGCTCGGGCGACGTTTACGCCGCCACCGACGACGGAGAGCGCTGGCACCGGGTAGCCGCGCACCTGCCCGACGTGCTGTGCGTCCGAGCGGCGGAGGTGTGAGATGCGGGTGACCGTACACCTGACCAGCGTGCTGCGGGCCGACGCCGACGGGGCCTCCCACGTACCGCTGGAGGTCCCCGATGACAGCGCGCTGCGCGGTGTGCTGGACACGCTGGCCGCCCGGCACCCGGGTCTGGACCGGCGGATCCGGGACGAGCGCGGCCAGCTGCGCCGGTACGTCAACGTGTTCGTGGACGAGGACGAGTGCCGGGCCGTCGGCGGCTTGGACGCACACGTCCGGGACGGGGCCGATGTACGCCTGCTCCCCTCGGTGGCGGGAGGATAGGCCCGGACCCGACCGGCACCGGTCAGGCCGCGTGCACGCCTTCACCGCGCCGCATCGGTATCGGGCGCAGGTGGGTGAGGCGCCGCCACACCCACTCCAACGGGCCCAGCCGGAACGCGCGCAGCCACCAGCGGGCGAGGAAGAACACCAGCACGAAGTAGGCGACGCCGATCCCGTACTGCGCCATGAGCGGGATCTCCCCCTCGAACGGCTTCATGGTCAGCAGGAACACGGCAGTACTGCCGAGGTAGACGCTGAGCGTCATGCGACCCAGCGGAGCCAGGGCGCCCAGTGCACGGGAGGCCGGCCCGTTCCGGCGGACCAGCCACCACACGAGCCCCAGGAAGAACAGGGCGCCGCCCAGGCCGGTCAGCGTGCCCGAGAAGGACACCATCACCTCGGCCCCCGGCGCGACCACCGGCATGCCCTCGGAGGTGAGGTGCACGGGGGCGCCGACGGCGTCCGTTTCCATGGGGAAGAGCAGGTCGGAGCCGTAGAGGACGGCCAGGCCGAGCACCTGACCGACCAGGCCGGTCCACACCATCCGGAGCGGAAGCCGGGAAGGGCCCTCGGCAGCCTCCGGAGCGAGTTCGGGCCGGTGGGCGAGCCACAGGCCGACGCAGAAGAAACCCAGGGTCTGCGGCACCAAGGTGACCAGGACGTCCCCTTCGGTCCGCGACCCTACCGTGCCCGCGAGGTACTCGAGGAGCGGCGCGGCCGAGAATGCGGCGACCGCGAACCAGAACGCACTCTCCGCCCCGCCCAGTAGGAACGGCATCAGCGGGGCGAGCACCAGCGCGGTGAGCGCGTAGTGGGTGAGGATGTCGCCGGGGAACACGAGCAGGTGCGGTACCCCGAACAGCACGCCGAGGACCGCGTAACGGCGCAGCATGAGGGCCATCGGCCTCCCTCCGCGCCGTTCCGCCGCCCGCCAGGCGAGGGCGGCGCCGACCCCGAGCAGCACCATGAGCATGGCCCGCGCCTTCCCCGCCATCAGGAGGCCCAGCACGGCGTCCACAGCCGAGGCCGCGGCGCTCTGGTCGCGCTCGCCGAGCCGTTCTGCGGCGAAGACGATGGTGTGCGCGTTCATCATGACCACGCCGACCATCGCCACTGCGCGTGCCACGTCCAGGAACGCGACCCTCCTGGCGGGGTCATCGGCGGTCACGGCGGCCCCGCCGTCGGCGGAGGCAGCAGCCGGTCCGGCCCCTTCGGACGGCACGGTGGCGGACGGGTCTACAGCTTTCATCAAGGGTCCTCCTCGTGGATAGTCCCCAAGCTTGGCCAGCGCTCGCCCTCCCGCACATCGCCCGAACAGCCGAATCGCCTCCCCTCCCGGTTCAGCCTTTCGGCCGATCCCCGTTGCCTCGCCCTGCCCACCCGGCCGGGCCCGGACCCTCCAGCAGCCCTCTCGGGCCGCCGCCGTTACCTCCGACGTCATCGACCCCGCTCCCCCTGCCGGGCGACAGTTGTGCCTAACCCGGCCGACCACGGCCGACAGCGTCTTGGAGGCTCTCATGGCCAGCACACTCTCCGCGCCCGCGACCGACCGTCCGCTCCGCCTGTCCCTGCGTCTGGACTCCCTGGCCTGCGCCGTCTGCGGACTGGTGCTCCTGCCCGGCGCGGCCCCGCTGTCCGCGGTTCTGGGGCTGCCCCTAACCCTGCTCGTCGCCGCGGGCTTGTTCCTGCTGGCCTTCGCGGCGTTCCTCTGGTGGACGTCTGCCACCGCGACCGTCCGGCACGGCTCGGTGCACACGGTGGTGGCGGTCAACATTCTGTGGACCCTGGGTTCGTTCGCGGTCGTCGCCCTGTTCGCGCCCTCCCCCTGGGGCGTAGCCTTCGTCCTGGCGCAGGCCGTCGCGGTCGCGGGTATCACCGTCGCGGAGGTCCTGACCCTGCGAGGGAGCACAAGGAGGGCCGCGTGACCAACACGCCACCGGGCAGCGCACGGTCGGGCAGCACTCGGCCGGACGGGATGCGGCCGGGCCCCGCCGCGCCGGGGGGCCAACGGTCGCGTCCGGTCGGTGACCTGCTCCGCGAATGGCGGGGCAGGCGCCGGTTCAGCCAGCTGGCCCTGTCCCTGGAGGCCGACATCTCCACGCGGCACCTGAGCTTCGTGGAGACCGGCCGGTCCCAACCGAGCCGGGAGATGGTTCTCCGGCTCTGCGAGACGCTCCAGGTACCCCTACGGGAGCGCAACCGGCTCCTGCTCGCCGCCGGGTACGCACCCGAGTTCCCTGAGGCCCCGCCGGACGGCCCCGGCCTGGAGTCGCTGCGCACCACCGTCCGCGCGATCCTCACCGGCCACGAGCCCTATCCTGCCGTGGTGCTCGACTCGGACTGGAACCTTCTCGAGGCCAACGCCGCCGTTCCGCTCCTCCTCGAAGGGGTGTCAGCGGAACTCCTCACCGCTCCGGTCAATGTCCTGCGGGTGGCACTTCACCCCGACGGCATGGCGCCCCGCTTGCTCAACTTCGGCCGCTGGCGGGCGCATCTGCTGGACCGGCTGCGGCGCGAAGCGGAATGGACCGGCGAAGGCGACCTGCGCGCTCTGCTCCGAGAGCTGTCCGACTACCCTGCCCCGGATCCCCGGGGGGACGACCTCGCGCCGGAGCCGACGGAGCTGGCCGTGCCGTTGCGGCTGCGGACCTCCCAGGGGGACCTCTCCTTCCTGAGTACCGTCGCGACCTTCGGCACCGCCGTAGACGTGACGGTCGCCGGGCTCGCCATCGAGACCTTCCTCCCCGCCGACCCGGCCACCGCGGAGGTGCTCCGCGGGTCGGCCCTTTGACCGATGCCCGGCCCGCACATGTCGGCCTAGCCTTGCCGCATGACACATACGACCGCGCTGAGCAGGCTCTTCGCCTCCATCGAACGAAGGTCCCTCGCGCTGCAGTACCTGGCCGCCGCGGCCCTGTCGGCGGTGGTGCTCCTGCAGTGGTCACTGGACCTGCGAACCGTGCTGGAGATCCCCCGTATCGAGGACTGGCCCGGACCGCCGACCTCCCCGATGGACTTCGCGGCGAGCGTCTCCGGAGCGGTCTGCGTCCTCCTGGTCATCCTGGTCAGCCCGCCCTGGGCCGGAGCCCGGGCGACCCTGGCCGCGGGGATCGCCGCGCCGTTGTCGGTCATGACGGTGTCCGCGCTGCTGTGGCCGCTTCCCAAGGGGATGTTCGGCTACCCCATAACGATGGCCGAGGCATTCGGCCTGCTCATCATTCTGGCGCTGACCGCGCTGCGCTGCCGCGCCTGGCACATCGCGGTGGTGTCGGTGCTGGTCTTCCTCGCCGCCTGCTCCGACTACCTCCGCCAGCCCTTCAACCTCGATCCGACCACCGCGCTTTCAGTCGTAGCGGCAGGCCTGGCACCCGGGCTGTACCTGCGCTGGCGGCGGGCCGAACGCGGCGCCCGCGTGGAGCGGGTCCGGTCGGAGGAGCGCCTGGCCATCGCCCGTGACCTGCACGACGTGGTAGCCCACGAGGTGACCGGGATCGTGGTGCAGGCGCAGGCCCTCCGGCACATCGCCGACCGGGACCCCGGAGCGGTCCGGGACGCCCTGCCCGAGATCGAGGAGTCGGGCACCCGCGCCCTGGAGTCGATGCGGGGCATGGTCTCCCGGCTGCGGCAGCCCGGGGAGGCCCCGCTGGCGCCGACGCCCGCGGAAGGGCTGGCGGCGCTGGCGTCCCCGGCCGCCCCGGGGCGGCCGGGGACGCCA